>CAXTWV010000034.1:15739-20914 GCA_964248005.1 uncultured Ktedonobacteraceae bacterium
CCCCTGGGGTGTTTTTTTTTTTTCCTCCCCCCCACCCAAAAACCCCCCCCCGGGCGCGTTTGTTTATGATAGATTCGGCGTATAGCTACTCTCGGTCCGCGACGAGCGAACCTACTCGATCTCCTAATGTGGGGTCTCTGCGGGTAAGAATGACAGCGTAGACGAGTCCGAGAAGAACGATACCCAGACCAATCCAGGGAAAGTAGTTGTATGGAGCAGGTTGCCCCGGTTGGACAAGTGCCCATAATGGAAAGCCGATTGCCAGGACTCCCAGAATTGGTAGAAGCAGATGTCTTACAACTGAGAATTGCTCTGGATGATGCCGTCGATAGTACACGGGGAGCGCAATATTTGTGACAAGGTAGACCAGAGCGATCAAGATGGTACCAAGGGTAGCGATTTCTCCGAAGAAGGTTACGGGAGGAACATTCCACCCGAAAATGTAGACAATAGCGAGGCCAATCCCAAAAAAGACCAGAAAACTTGCCCATGGTGTCCGCGTCTTTGGGTCAAGTGTGGCTAAACGCGCAGGTAAGATACCTTCTCTTGCCGCATTAAAGATCAAACGTGACTGTGAGTTTGAGCCAGCGATCATCGCACTCATTGTCGAGGTAAACCCGGCAATGTAAGCTAGTAATGCCAGAATGCCAGAAATCTTTTCGGCGGCAGTGATAAAAGGAACCTCGGCTGCTGTTAATGCATTCGTATTGTAGTTGAAGACGACCACAGTCGCATAGGCAAATAGCAAGTAGCTCAAGCCCATCAGGAGAATACTTGAGTAAATTGCTTTTGGCACATTACTCCTCGGATTATCGGTTTCCTCAGCAAGTGCCGCAGAATTTTCCCAGCCGACAAAGAGATAGACAGCAACAGGAAAGCCTAGTCCGAAACCTGCTACCCCACCAGGAATGTTTGCCGGGTTGAAGGGTGCTAAAGAGAGGGAAGTCGCGTGTGTTACCAATCCAACAATAGAAACGAGGATGAGGACAGCCATTTCAAGAATGAAAAAGTAGCCCGCCCATTGCGTCGAGAGATGCACGCCTCGTACCATGAGAAAGTAGACGATGACGACAAAGACAAGTGTGAGTATTTGCCAGGGGACATTGATGCCAAAGTATTTATTCAGGATGATTTGCACCCACCCACCTGAAATATTGATAACCGAGGCCATCGCAATAATGTAGCCAATGCTCACTACAATAGTCGTGGTCACAGCCATCAAAGGTCCAAACGTCTTGCCAATGAACGTGATAAAGGACCCCGTTGACGGTATCACACGCGAGAATTCAGCAACGGTGTTTCCGAGGAGCGCGATAGCAATTATAGCTGCAACAATAATTAGTGGAGAAGCAACGCCTGCCGCCAGGACAATCAGGGCAGAACTAAAGTAAAAGCTCATGGCAGGCGCGATATTCGCCATCGTCGATGTAGCGATATCAACCAGTTTCAAAGCACCCTGTTCAAGGCGTGGTGCTCCAACTGATTCTATAACGCTTCCCTTGCTAGGTACCATAGGAGGAATCTCTTCATGTGTATCCATCACTCATACCCTCTTTCTTGTGTACTGCCATATACATTCAAGCAAATGTTGTAAAAAAGTCCATCCTTTCAAATTTGATGCTAGAGTATATCACAAAAGAAAGCATAAAAGAGCAAAGTGAATGGGCTACTGGCACGTGTGCCAGTAGCCCATTCACTTTGCTCTTTTATGCTACAGCTTCTTCTTGCTGCGCTCGCTTGGAGAATTGTTCGTTGTACAATTGGGCGTACAAACCATTACGCTCTAGCAATTCCTGATGAGTTCCACGCTCCACAACCTCGCCTTTGTCAACAACCAGGATGATGTCGGCGGAGAGAATAGTCGAGAGTCGATGCGCGATAGCTAGCGTCGTGCGACCCTTCATCAATGGCTCAAGGGCAGCTTGAATGAGTCGCTCAGAATGCGTATCGAGCGCACTGGTAGCCTCATCCAGGATGAGAATACGCGGGTTCTTGAGCACAACGCGTGCGATAGCAATACGCTGTTTTTCACCACCAGAAAGCTTGTAGCCACGCTCACCAACGATGGTATCATAGCCATCGTCAAGCTCCATGATGCGATCATGAATCGCCGCCGCCTTCGCTGCCGCGATCATCTCTTCATCAGTTGCGTCGGCGCGTGCATATAGCAAGTTTTCGCGTACTGATGCGTGAAACAGGTATGTTTCCTGCGTGACGACCCCAACAACATTGCCAAGCGATTCGAGTGTTACATCCTTCACATTGTGTCCGTCAATCTCGACCGACCCGCTATCCACGTCGTACAGGCGTGGCACCATATAGGTCATCGTCGTTTTGCCTGCGCCACTTGGACCAACAAGGGCTGCCAATTGTCCAGGATGAATATCGAACGAGACATCGTTCAGCGTAATATGTGGCTCCTCAACCTCTTCGACTTTTACAGTGGGTACAACAAGCTCTGATGCTTCTTCCTGCTTGCCTAGCCCTTTCATGATGCTCGGCTCGTCACGCTTGTAGGTGAATGTAACATGTTTGAAAGCTACCTCACCACGTACTGCATTCGGGTTCAGCACCAATGCGTTCGGCTTGTTTTTGATATCGACAGGTAAATCGAGGTACTCGAAGATGCGGTCAAACAAGGCCAATGCACCCTGCACCTCTACTTGTGTCGTCAAAAGTTGTCCGATAGGAAAGAAGATTCTGCTTTGTAGCGTTGTGAAGGCCACGATGGTACCGAAAGAATACATCGCTGCATTCCCATGTATAGCTTGCCAACCCGCGATCAGGTAGATAAGGGCAGGCGTAATCGAGAAAAAGGTGCCGATTAGCATGAAGAACCAACGTCCAATCATCTGCTGACGCACTTCTAAGTTCGTCAGTTTCTGGTTTTCCGTCTCGAACTGGTCTTGCGCATACTTCTGGCGTCCAAAGGTCTTGATGAGCAGAATACCACTGACAGAGAGCGTCTCTTGCATCATCGAAGTGAGCGAAGCAAGACTCTTTTGCGTGTCCTTGCTTGTCGCACGTCTGATATTGCCAACCTTGTAGGTGATCAATAAGAAGATTGGCAACACACCAAGCGACACAAGTGTCAGAAGTGGACTGAGAATAAGCATTGCGATCAGCGTACTGACGAACGTTGACACGTTAGAGACGATGCTTGTCGCTGTATCCGTGACAACACCTTGTACACCACCAACATCGTTTGAGAGTCGCGACTGAATTTCACCAGTGCGCGTTGCTGTAAAAAAGCGTAACGACATACTTTGCAGATGCGAATACAGCTTGTTCCGAAAATCGCGCATCACATTCTGCCCAACGATGTTGTTCAGATATGTTTGTCCCACGCCGATGATACCAGTTATGACAGGCGTGATAATCATCAGGCCAACAAAGATCAGCAGGAGATTCGTCTTCTTTGGCGTGATGGCATCATCAAAGATGTATTTAATCAGGAGTGGATTGACCAATCCTAAAACTGTTGTCAAAATGATGGCGATGAGGACCAGCACGACCTGAAATTTATACGGGCTAAACGCCTGCGCGATGCGCCTTACTGTGCGTGCGTCGGTTTTGCGTCCCCGTTTTTTCTGTTCTTCCGCATACGCTGCCATACCCCCACCCATACCATGAAATCCCATATAGTGTGCTCCTTATTATATAATGCCTTTATTAAGCATTGGCTGTATTGATGATAGATTTGTAGGGGTCTAATTCTATTACACCCTCGTAGCAATAGACCATGTTGGGTATGTTGAAACGTTTCGTATATCCTCCAACATTGCGAATCGCCCACAGGGTGTAATAGAATTAGACCCCTACAGATGGATATCGAAATTTACCATCTAGTATTTCCTTATTATAGAGTATACTCCATTTTGAGATATATCGTACTGACTATGCCAAGAGTTCTGATCCTGTAGATTTTGACAGGCTGATGCGTTGTAACAAACCCGCAAGCAGAGCACCCCGTAAGGCGATTGAGTCCACACGCAAATATTCGCGGTCCAGGTTATGCATGCCACCCCCAATTGGTCCGAGACTATCAAGGGTGGGAATACCAGCAGTCATCAGTGTATTCGCATCTGACACACCGCCTTTCCCCTCGGCAACAATGTTGAGACCAAGTGCGGCACCTTCTATTTGAGACATGGAGAGCAGGGCAAGCAGAGCAGGTGTTGCCTGATATGGTCTTCTTCCAGGCATACGTATCAAACGTGTTTTTGTGTCGGGTACACTACAACCTACGACGATTTGCTGCAATGCGTCGGCAGCCAAATCCAGGTCGCGCTCACTGTAGGCCCGTATAGAGATGTGGCACCGGGCCATATCGGGTACCATGTTGAGTTGTTCGCTACTGCTGATACGCGTAACATTACAGGTAACACCGAAAAAGAGGGTACTAATGTTGTTGATCGCGATAATTTTGTGCGCGAGTTCAACAACTGCCGAGCGTCCTTTTTGCGGTTCTGCCCCAGAATGAGCCGAAAGACCAGTCACCTCAAGCATGTATTTGTCGGCACCCTTACGCGCTTTCGTGATGATATTGGCGGAGCGCGACGATTCTAGCACCAATCCGACATCAACACGCGTTGCGATATCGTGCAACAATGGCGCACTGCCTGTCGAACCAATCTCTTCATCGTTATTGAACACGACATAGATTTCGCCAAATGAGTCGAAGCCTTGTTCCAGCAAGACACGCAGGGCAAAGATACACATGATAACACCCGACTTCATGTCGATCACGCCTGGGCCATACACGAGATCGTCTTCTCTCCGAAACGGTTGTGTCTGCACCGCCCCCTGCGTGTATACCGTGTCAACATGCCCCACAAGCAAAATCCGTGCGACACCCTTACCGCGCATATGAGCAACAAGATTATTGCCGAATCCCTCGGTTGGATGCAATGTCACTTGGAAGCCAAGCTCCGTCATCCATTGATGCAGATACACCATAATCTGGTTAATACCCGCAATCTGTCCCGTTCCCGAATCAATATTGACGAGCGTGGCAAGGCGGGCAAGCATTTCGTCTTGATAGGCTTGTAAACGCGGCAAGTAGTTTTGAGCGTATGTGGGTGCATCCGATGTATGGAATGAGGCTACCATGTATAGCATGTCCTTTAGTGTTTGTGTTTGTAGATAAGTTTATCTGGTATTGTACCACGAAAT
>CAXTWV010000034.1:21014-22670 GCA_964248005.1 uncultured Ktedonobacteraceae bacterium
TTAAAGATGCCGTTGAGCGAGAAAAGTGAGACACTTAACGTGGCTAATAATTGCCAGAACATATACGTCCTCCGAGATTCGTCAGTGGTGAGAGGGTGTGATAAAATCAGACCCGTACAGGAGTATATTTCCACGCGTTGCTTATTTTGAAAATCACAATTCGCCGAAAAAAATGAGATATGGCACAACAACAAATACCGGAAGAAGCGTATCAGTTAGGCGAGACCTATCATCTGGGCGCACTATTGGCAGTTTATCGCACTCACTATACGCGTGCCAGCATACTCTTCTTCTGGTCACAAGTAGGACTTGCGCTCGTGGCTGTACTAGTAGCCTTTGGCTTTCTTCTCGCGCTTGAGGTATTCCATGCTCATGTAGCAAACCTATTCTTACCTGTAATGCTTGTATTTTTCGCCCTGAATCTCACTAGTACCTCTCGTGCAGTCCGTAGCAAAGGACAAACTTCTTATACACCCTTTACAAGTCAATTGCGTGTGTACGTTTATGAAGACGGTCTAATTCGTGTGCGCACAACTCAACCAGTGGTGATACGCTGGGATGAGATACAACGTGTGCGAAATTACACCTATTCAGATACAAAAAACGCAAGAGGGTTTCAGCCCTCCGTCACTGTAGTACGTAACAATGGCAAATCGCTTGCGTTTGGCGCGAATATTACAGATGTTACCTTGCTAGGTAAAACAATAGAGCAAGAATACACGAAAAGGAAACAGATAAATACAAAGAGAAATGATGGCTTCTGACGAGCACAGGCATGTACCTCTGCTCGTAAGAAGTCATCATTTCTCTCTGTGTATATACACTCTTCTCTGCCTGTCAATCTCATACAGTATAATAGATGTTGCACACGCCACATTGAATGACGAGGCCGAGCCATACATTGGGATTTTTACCATCGTATCGCAAAGTGCTTTGTAGCTTGCGCTCATCCCCCATGTTTCGTTTCCCACGATCAAGAGTGTTGGATCGGTGAAGTCATGCTGGTCGATAGCTACCTCGGCATCCTCATCACTTCCTACAAGTTGAACGCGTGGGAATTGCTGATGTAGTGCTGTAAGCCATGGTTGTAGCTCTTTTTGCGAGGGCAAGCGCACGGTGGGCAACGCGAAAAATGAGCCTGTGCTAGCACTGATAGTTTCAGGATCATAGAGGTCTACTGCATGACCTGTAATAATGAGACCATCAACATGTAGAGCATCACATGAGCGAATAAGCGTTCCCAAATTGCCAGGACTGGCAGGACGATCAAAAATAACAATCAGCGGTTTTTCAGAGATGGGAATACGCGCGATATTGTCTTCGGGCATAGTGACGATGGCTAATAGCTCAGATGCCTCTGACTTATTGCTCAATTTTTCGAGCAAAGGCAGACGGAGTTCGTAGTGCTGACTAGCCTGTGAACGTGCAAGAATACCTTCTGCCCAGTCGGAGAGCTGCTTTTCACGCGAATAAATAAAGGCGCGTATCTGCCAATTATGCTGTATTGCCTGATTGATTGGACGAACGCCCTCAATAAAAAACTCTTTGTGCTTCTGACGCTTCTCACGGTTACGTCGCAACGTCTCAATGTATTGAAAATCGTTGTTTTCTGTGTAGATTTTGACAATGCGCGGTGCCATGTCTCTTCCTTCCTCT
>CAXTWV010000034.1:22770-25082 GCA_964248005.1 uncultured Ktedonobacteraceae bacterium
GGGCCGCTATGGTTCTCAGGCATGTGACCACGCATATGCGTACCGCCTTCCTCGAACTCTTCATACTCAATTGTGCCGAACTGATGGAACTGCGCCACCAGGTCACCTCGGTTATACGGAATGACCACATCAAGCGGTGTGAATTGCTGCTGAAGCGTCTCGCTAATACACTTGAGCAGTGCATCAATACCTGTACCATCCTTTGCAGAAACCGCAACGGTTGGTAGTCCCGCCGCCATGCCTTGCAATTGCAGAGGAATATCTGACGGAAGTAAGTCAAGCTTGTTTAAAACAACAAGCATGGGACGAGACGCTGCCTCGATCTCTTCCAGAACCTCCTCAACGGCTGCCATCTGCCGATGCACTGAGGGGTGCGAGGCATCGACAACGTGTATCAACAAGTCCGCTTCCTTGACCTCTTCTAGCGTGGCACGGAAGGCCGCAACCAGCGTCGTAGGTAAGCGTTGGACAAAACCTACGGTATCGGTGAGCAGAAATTCTTGTCCACCTGCAAGACGCACACGCCTCGTGGTTGGATCAAGCGTCGCGAATAATTTGTCTTCCGCGAGTGAGTCCACACTCGAAACGGAGAGACGGTTGAGCAGAGTTGATTTGCCAGCATTGGTATAGCCAACGAGAGCAACAACGGGTGCGCCAACACGCTTTCGACGCTCACGATGGCGTTGACGCTGACTACGTACCTGCTCTAAGTCTTCCAAAAGGTCTTCCTTCTGGCGATTGAGCAAACGACGGTCAACCTCAATCTGCTTTTCACCTTCACCACGCTGTTGTGTGCCACCACGCTGTCGCGATAAGTGCGACCATTGTCGCGCGAGACGTGGCAGGTCATACTCGACTTGAGCCAGTTCAACCTGCAAACGACCCTCACGAGTACGAGCACGTTGTCCAAAGATGATCAGAATCAATGCCGTGCGGTCAAGCACCTGGATGTCTAGCTCTTTTTCAAGATTGCGGTGTTGCCGTGGTGTCAACTCAAGATCGAAGATGACCGCATCACAGTTGTGAAAGCGCACGAGTTCCGCAACCTCTTGCACTTTCCCTGACCCAAGCACGGTGCCAGGGTGCGGATGAGCCATCTTCTGAATAACGCGGTCAACGCAGTTCACGCCCGCCGTTGTCGCTAATTGTACCAACTCGTCAAGCGACTCTTCCGCGGGCCATGTGTTATCGGGCATATCAATGCCCACGAGGAGAGCGCGTGCAGGTGCTTCGGCAAGAAGACCACTCATTGGCCTCTGTTCTGCTACGTTGGGAATATATTGTTCTGCCAAAAAGACGCTCCTTACATGAAATTCATGTGAATACTAATGTTTGTGTAAAAGAAAAGATTGTAGGGACTGATATATCGCGTCCTCTGTCCCATCCACAATCTTGGAAGGATTGATGAATCGTTCAACATTCCCCGACATCCCATTTGCCGACGAGGACGCGATACATCGGTCTCTACAGAATGCGACTGCATGTCCTTACAGAGGATGGTGAAATACTTTTCTATGAAAATGTTGCAAGAAACGTCTCGGCGAGATTGAAGTGGATAGGAAGCAACAGCTTTCTTTCACCATGTACTGTAAGAAAGTACACGTTATGAGACACCAAGCCATACCGTCTTTTGTGTAAGAACAGATGGATAGTGCTGTAA
Source organism: uncultured Ktedonobacteraceae bacterium (assembly GCA_964248005.1). GTDB lineage: Bacteria > Chloroflexota > Ktedonobacteria > Ktedonobacterales > Ktedonobacteraceae > JBBQVS01. The sequence continues at coordinate 24,431 of CAXTWV010000034.1, forward strand.
CGTCTACTACGATGAGTACTGGTTAATTGAAAACTATCACGTGCAGAATCTCCTGTAGATATTATTGGGGAAATATACGTAGTAATTGTACACGAAATTTGGGCAAATGTCAATGGAAAATATGCGTCTGAACAAGAAAAACGTCTGGTGCAATGCGCCAGACGTTTTTCTTGTTACATTTCAGTGCTAGAGTAGATTACCAGCGTGAACGACGCTCGCCGCGGTCGCTTGAACGACCACCACCGTAGCTACCGCCGGATGACTGGGACTGCGCCTGATAACAATCGCGGCAATATACGGGCTTGTCGCCACGGGGCTGGAAGGGTACCTGAGCCTCGTTGCCACAGCTTGCGCATGTCGCGGTGTACATCTGACGTGCTTCGCGTGAGCCGCCACTGCGACCTCCGCCGTAGCTTCCGCCGCCACCTTGTCGGTCGCCCATCTGTGCCTTACGTGCCGCGCGGCATGAAGGACAGCGGCTTGGAGCATTTGTTAGCCCACGGCTGGCATAAAACTCCTGCTCGCCGACGGTGAATGCAAATTCCTGGTTACAATCGCGACAATACAATGTCTGGTCAGTTGCCATGTTTTTCTTTCTCGATTCCTGGGCATACGCCCTCAACAAAACTTACTTCCGTGTGTATCGCGCGGC
>CAXTWV010000035.1:0-17683 GCA_964248005.1 uncultured Ktedonobacteraceae bacterium
TTGCCCTGATGTATCGATGTCATTTTCTTCTCCTTCCATCCTCCCAACCGGATGCTCAACCTACGATATATTTAGGGTAGCTTTCGCTTTAGACCTCACTTGGTGTGGTCTTATTCTCATTATACAAACGTATGCAAATGTAGGGTTTAAGGATAGTACCAATATGGAGACCACTTATTATAGGCCATACATGGCCTATAATAAGTGGTCTCCATATTGGTACACTATTATGAACGTTTCTCTTCGGGGCGGATGCGTAGGTGCAGTTCCTGCAACTGCTTCTCTTCTACGGGAGAAGGAGCATTCATCAAGAGGTCCAGTGCGGTCTGCGTTTTTGGAAATGCGATGACTTCGCGAATATTGTCTTCGTCGGCAAGCAGCATGACCAGACGATCAATGCCCAGTGCAATACCACCGTGGGGTGGGGCACCGTATTCAAAGGCTTCTAGCATATGTCCGAATTGCTCTTTAATCTGCTCATCATCTAGTTTCATGAGCGAGAATACTTTGTGCTGAATGTCCGCCACATTGATACGCACGCTTCCACCACCTACTTCGTAGCCGTTACAAATGATGTCGTATTGTTTGGCACGAATATGCAACGGGTCGGTATCCAATCTGCCAAGGTGAGATTCGTCCATGCCTGAGAAAGGATTGTGTTCCGCATCGTAACGCTGTAGTTCTTCGTCAAAATGGAACAGGGGGAAGTCAACTACCCAGCAGAGAGCCATTTCATTTGGATCGATCAAGTGAAGACGATCCGCGAGTTTGACACGCAAGCGGAATAGTACATCGTTACACACTTTCGCGCTATCCGCGACAAAGAGTAGCAGGTCGCCGTGTTGACCTTCAAGACGCTCAACAATTGCCTGCACCTCTTCAGCAGACATGAATTTGGTCAACGGCGATTTGATCTCGCCCGATGCACCAATGGCGAGTGAGACAAGTCCTTTCGCGCCCAATGTACGCGCAAACTCTGTCAGTTCATCCACTTCTTTACGTGTATAGCTTCCCGCACCGGGGACACGAATACCTTTTACCATACCTTGATTGGCTAACGCATTCTTAAATACGCTAAATGTTCCAGCGGTAGCGAGGTCCGATATCTCTACGAGTGGTAGCTCAAAGCGGAGATCAGGGTGGTCGGTGCCGTACTGTGCCATCGCCTGCTCGTAGCTTATATGAGGGAAGGGACGCTCTTTTATATGCTTCTTTGTTGTCTTCTCGATCAGGTAGATAAGCAGTTCCTCGATTAACGACATGACATCTTGCTCTGATACAAAGGTCATTTCCAGATCAAGCTGCGTAAATTCTGGTTGCCGATCAGAGCGCTGATCTTCGTCGCGGAAGCAACGGGCAATCTGGAAGTAGCGATCCATACCCGCCACCATCAGTAACTGTTTGAGTTGTTGCGGAGATTGTGGTAATGCATAAAACTCCCCAGAGTAGAGACGACTCGGCACGAGATAGTCACGTGCGCCCTCCGGTGTGCTTTTCATAAGAATGGGTGTCTCAATCTCCAAAAAGCCGCGGTCATCGAGAAAGTCGCGCATTTCCTTGACGACGCGGTGACGCCTTATAATGTTGTCACGCATTCGAGGACGACGCAAATCAAGATAACGATATTTTAAGCGTAGAGATTCATCAGGTTGAATAGCATCGCTGTTAATAGGGAAGGGTGTGGTGCGAGATGGATTGAGTATCAAAATTTGTTGTGCAGCAATCTCAATGGTACCGGTACTTAACTGTGGATTCTCTGTTCCAGGCAAGCGATGAACGACAGTTCCCGTTACCTGCACAACATATTCCGAACGGAGTTCAGAGGCGACACGGTGCGCATCTGGTGAGCGTTCTGGATCACAAATAACTTGTGTGAGACCATAGCGGTCACGAATATCGAGAAAAATTAAGCCACCGTGATCGCGGCGCCGATTGACCCAGCCAGCAATGGTCACTTGCTGGCCCACAAAATTGTTATTTAACTCGCCACACGTATGTGTACGATAGTGTACCTCAAAACTCACTTGCGCAACTCCTCATGAAAAAGCAAAGATTATAGTACCTCTAAAAGGTAAGCATAAACGTACTGTAACATACACTGTCTAGCTTTTTGGAGGAGTACAAGTGGCATTTTGTGTCATATCAACGGTAACGAGATTACGTGCTGAAGAACTGGTATCGTTTTGAGCAACCAGATAGACAGATGGTGTTTTCGGGTCTGGCACCCATCCCTGAACATTCATGATGAGATGCGGCGACACGTATTGACGATCTAGCTTCATCGCCACCGAGGATGTAGCACTCTTGCTCGCCTCGAAATCGAGTACACGATGGTAGGTACTATCATCTAAGACATAGAGATGAGTGAGATTTCCAACCGTACCCGCAACAAGAAACTTTGCACCGACTAGTTGTAGGGCCTGTAGTGACTGCGCTGACTGAACGTTTGGGGCCAAGAATCGTGTAGATGGTGTAAAGTCATTCGTTGTAAAGGGAAGTGGAGTTGCAACGCTTTGCTCTATTGTAACCGATGTTGGTAGGGCCGACGTTCCACCTGAAAATGTCAGGCTCTGTACCCTGCCATCTTTTGTCAGTAAGAACAGTTGACGATTGGGGAAGGCAGCAATACTTACGATTGGGTTTGTTGTTGAAAGTGTTGTACTATACTTCGCGGAAGCGGGTGCAAGCTTGTTTTTCGTATCTATCGTGTAGTATAGGATGGTCGCGGATGCTGGTGCAGTCGCGGATGTCAACACGACATATACATCAGTACTCCACGCAGTCAGTAGTTGAGGCGTTCCAGTTTTTGTGAAGGTAGAATCAATCGTCACTGGTGCGTTCGCTTGCTTCAAAACTCCTGAACCATCCGCAGTGAAGAGCAAGAGACTATAGGGTGCGGCGATGCCGCTCGATGTTACCGTTCCAGCTAAGGCAAGAAGACGCGAACCGTCACTAGCAATGTACAAAATTTTTGTAGTATTTGCTATGGGCGATGTGCTTTGCAGTGTTTTATTGTCATTCAGTTGATAAAGGTTATTATCATTGCCTAACACATAGGAAAAGAGCTTTGAACCATTGGCATTCTGAATTGTGGCAATACTATTCGCCAATGCATTTGTGCCCCCACCATTGACAGAGCTTGTTCCTGTGCTAGTACAAGGTAAGGTTGTAATCATCGACTGTGTATTGTACCCTGCGATGGCTGTTTTTACATTGTCTGTAAATTTTCCATTGAGAAGCCCTTGTACCTGTGCTTTTTGTGTATCAGTCAGCGCGTTATGTTGTAAAGCAAGTAAAATTGCTTGTGCAGCCGAGAGTTGTTGTAAGGCTTGACCAGGATTATTGCTCTGCACGTCGTTTTGCCCTTGTGTGATAAGTGTTTGGGCTTTCCTCATCGACCCATCGAAGTCGGCTGGACTATTGATATGCAGAAAATAATAGATACCACTGCCTACGAGCGTGACAAGCAGTAGGATAAATAGGACGAGTGTTGGGTACAGCAAACGAGAGCGTTTGCGACGTGAAAGTTGCAGTGCAGGCTGTGGAGCAGTGACGCTTTCGGAAGGATGACCGAGCAGAGGTGCAGTTGGAATGCGCCCATTAGCTCCTGCTAGAGCAAATTCTGGCGTTTGAGCATCAATGAGCGTTGGTTGATTTGTAATATCATGTCCGTTGGCATATCCATTGCGACGTGCGGTAGGCGGTTCCCATCCAACTTCCTGAACACGCACGACAATTGCAGTGATGTTATCAGGACCACCATTTTCATTGGCACGTTCTACAAGATGATAGACACTCTCCTGGGGTACGTACTGGTTCACAATGGCGCGAAGATCGTCATCAGTTACAAAACCAGAAAGGCCATCGCTACAGAGGATAAAACTATCGCCTTCCTCTAATTCTTCCGCGAAAATGTCTACTTCAACATCCGCTTGTGTACCCAAGCAGCGTGTAATCACGTTACGCTGTGCGTGTGAACGTGCCTGTTCTTCTGTGAGAAGTCCTACACGTACTTGCTCCGCAACCCATGAATGGTCTTGTGATATTTGCCTGACCTGACCTTTGCGCACAAGATAGGTGCGGCTATCGCCAACATTTGCAATGTACGCAGTACCACCACGGAGCACACCGGCTACACATGTTGTACCCATACCACTGCGGAGCATGTTTTCTGCTGCTCGCTGATGTATAAGCGTGTTCGCGCGTTTAATGGCATGCACAAGAGAGACAGCGATATCATCGTCGTCTTCTTGATAGTATGCGTAACTGACAGTATCAACAGCGATCTCGCTTGCTACCTCACCAGCCGCATGTCCACCCATGCCATCGGCAACGATGAACAGAGCACCTTTTTTTGTCATCACCTGCGGGTCTTTTGGGATGACATAGGCCATATTATCTTCGTTGTGAGGACGTTTGCGACCAACATCCGTTAACTGTGCGACATCGAGCCGGAGTTGTTTGGACAACGCGCTTATCTCCCGTACTTCTGTTTGGTATACATCAGGCAGCCGCCGGAACTTCAAGCTATAATACACTGACGCAGAGAAAAACGCAACGCATCAGCTATTTCGTGCATTGCCAGTTCTTCTCCTTTGAGCACCTCTACTACTTTTCCAAGAGTATACTCTTTCAATCACCGTCATGCAAGATGCTTGCCTGTGGGTACTAGAAAACAAGAACAAAGGTAGAACTATGACACCTGAACATTACAAAAATTTCTTCGCGACCGTAGACAATCAGGTCCCCTCACTCGTCGAGACGTTACACGCAACTGTAACACAGCTCGCGCAGGAGGAAGACACGCTTTCCACCTACATTAACTCTTTGCTACAACAATATGGATTTACCCATCTGAAAGTAGACGACAGACAACAGTTCCTCCTCTATGGAACACGTGCCACAAAAGAAACGAAGACGCTACTGCTTTTTAGCAGTTGCCCGCCCCAACGTGATGCACTTGCTCGTTGGGGAGCCTTTGTCACACGCCTCCTGACATTTGCATTATATCATAAGACTATAGGAAGCATACCCCTGAATATTGTTTGGCTTATTGATATTGAAGCACACAATAAGAACGATGGAGAACCATCGCAGTGGCTTACAAAAAATCGAGCGTTCTTGCAAGTAGATGGCTGCTTCTATGATCTGCCAAACGATGCATCTCTACCCGTTCCATGTTTAGCATTAGGTATGAAAGGTCTGCTCCGTGTCGAAATCGGAGTAGAAACAACTTCTCAGAACCAGCACGTTTTCGATGGGGCGATTTTACTAGATGCGGCTTGGCAACTCACATGGGCATTGAACAGCTTGAAAGATGCACGCGAGGAGATACATATCGAAGGTTTCTATGAGACCGTGGCTCCGATGGAGGATGAAGAGATAACGTTGGTACGCAATATGCTAGATGGTGAGCAAGCACTCAAGGAGCAACTAAACGTTGACGAGTTTTTGTTACACCTTCACGGCTTCCAACTGTACTATACCTATCTCCTACTTCCTACATGTACCGTTACAAGTATCCACAGTGGGAGTGTGTCAGCAGATTCTCAGACACTGCCGTCTTTTGCAAAAGCAGCACTTGATATACACCTTGTGCCTGACCAGGAGCCAGAAGATATCCATCAAAAGATTCGTAAGCATCTGGATAAACAAGGTTTTCAAGATGTGTCTATAAAAGTGCTAGCAACTCGAAGTCCACAGCACACAGCACTACATCATTGGTTTGCACAGACTGTCTACAAGAGTGCATGTGAAGTGTATGATAAGAATCTTTCTACATTTCCTCTCATGCCACGACAGAGTGCCTACTACCCATTTCAATCACTACTGGCTATTCCTGTCGTATACACTCATATAGGATACACGCAGGATCAGCTTTACGAACGTGATACAGTTACAACGATGGATGATGGGGAGAAACACAAACTCTTTCTCATGAATGGGATAAAACACCTGGTCATGGTTATAGAGGAGATGGCGCATGCAACTGATACAGCTCAGTGAGCAAATATAAGATAGGACCTATGCCCCTAGATAAGTTGAAAATACAGGTTGGCGCGTTTAAACATGTAGTAGCAGGTCACAGAAAAGTCTAATTCTGTTACCTCCTGAATTTTACAGACGTTATGAGCATTGAGGAGTTAATCAGAGGTATGCATATAGGTATTAACGCTCAGTTGTTGTCATTTAGTCAAAGTTATCGGAATGGTGGTGTAAGCCGCTATATTCGCTATCTTATAACAGAACTAGCAAAGCATCCAGGGGAGCATTCCTATACAGTATTCGTTAATGGGCAGGATGTGGTTGAACGACTTGACGCATTTCACCCGTCTATTACGTATATATCCGCGCCGTGGTCTGAGTCACAGCCTGCCGCACGTGTGGCATGGGAACAATTTACGTTGCCAACGGAAATACGTAGACGAGGAATACAGGTATTACACTCTCCTGTCAATGTGCTACCTGAATGGGTACCGCAATCATGTGCAACAGTTGTAACCTTACATGATCTGGCGTTCTTGCGGTTTCCAACAGTGTTCACACGGGCGAAACGCTTGTACCATCGCACCTTCACGGTACGCAGTATGCAACGTGCCACCGAACTTATCACTGTCTCAGATAGTACACAGAGAGATGCATATGAACTTGTTGGCATACCTTATGAACGTATGCATACAGTGTACACATGTATCGACAAACGATTTTCAAACGTGGTGACAGAAGACGAGGTACTGGCATTTCGAGAGCGGCAAGGACTGACGAGTGGTTTTTTGTTGTATCTCGGCACGCTAGAGCCGCGCAAAAATATTCTAGCGATTATTGATGCATATGCACAATTGCGAAAAAATTATGCTATACAAGAGAAATTGGTGTTGGCAGGCGGGAAAGGGTGGCTGTATGATACAATCTTTAAGAAGGTTCAACAACTTGGTCTCCTAGAAGATATAGTATTTCCTGGATTTGTGGCAGATACTGAGCAAGCATTGTGGTATCATGCCGCATCCGCGTTTGTGTACCCTTCACTGTATGAGGGGTTTGGCATTCCAGTGGCGGAAGCTCTAGCATGTGGCGTGCCAGTCGTTACCTCAAATATATCCAGCCTACCTGAAGCGGGCATGGATATTGCGTTGAGTGTGGATCCGTCCAATCTTGATATGTTGGCGGAAGCAATCTATAAGGCGTTGACTGATACTCAGTATCGGGAACGGTGCCGTAGTTCAGCAGCAACCGTGGCGCAGAAATTCTCAGCGCAGAGAATGACGGAACAGACAATTGCAGTATATGAGCAAGCGGCAATACGTAGAAAGCATTCTCCCAAGCAGAGAGCGTTTGTCCAATAGCGTAGGATATGGTTTGATTTGTGAATACGAGTAAATTATCGCCCAAAACAGAAATAGATATTGATACAGATAGGGCAGGAGCCGTTGAAATGATGGCAGGAGCAACTGGTCCAATAACAAAAGCCATTTCGCGCCGACGCTCACATCGGCATCAGTGGCGTGTTTTTGAGTGCATTGCGATGGTCGTTTTAGATGGCTGGCTTGTAGTTATGGCCTACCAGTTAGCCTATTACTTGCGCTTATATCTCTTAAGTGATAAAAGCTTTTTTGCCAAAAATCTGTCGCGCACCATAGAGGTTATACGTAGCAATTTTGCCTCTGACGGTAGTTCTATCCACAAGCTCTATACGCCTAAAAGCCCTCAGTACTTGCTCTTAGAAGTGGGCGTAGTCGTAGGGCTTATTGCAATTTTTACAATGCGGGGTCTGTATCGCGTTCGACTTACGGGAACCTGGTTTCGGCAGGTGTGGATTATTATTAGCTCATCCACAGTAGGACTAGCATTCCTGATTACGTACTTTTTTCTTTTTCAGCCACCGAGTAGTTCGCGCTTGATCGTTCCGTTTGTATGGATAACTACAATTATTGTTCTTTGTGCAGGAAGACTTGTTGTTTCAGTAGCGATGGGGTTGCTCTACCGTTTAGGATTGGGAGAAACGCGTCTGCTTGTTGTCGGCTCAGGACGGTTGGGCAAAATGACCATGCAACATATCGCGGCTAATCCAAATCTTGGGTACTCAATTATTGGTTTTCTGCACGATATGAGCGAAGAGCCGAATGACTTCGGACGCTTCAAAATGCTTGGTACACTCGATGATATTGGGTTAGTCATACGCTCAATGCAGGTTGACGAAGTTATTATCGCTCTACCATCATACCTTCATCAATACGCGATTAGAAGTGTGAAAATGTGTGAACGTCTGGGTGCGTCCTTCAAACTTATTCCTGACCTCTACGAAATGAACCTCTCACGTATTGATATGGAGGCGATGGAGGGTATTCCGCTTATCGGTATTAAGCAAGTATCGCTCAATACTGTACAGCGTGCGGTGACACGTGTGTTTGATATTCTTGTCGCATCACTTGTGCTGCTTGTTGGTCTCCCACTGTGGATTTGTATTGCCTGTGCAATTCGGATAAACTCTCGTGGCCCTATTATCTATGGGCAAAAACGGGTTGGACTCAATGGACAGGAATTCGATTTTTATAAGTTCCGTTCAATGTATCAAGATGCAGACCGAGTCCTTTCCGCACTTATCGCAAAAAATGAGGCACAGGGACCACTTTTCAAAATGAAGGATGATCCACGCCGCACGCCTGTGGGAAGATTTTTACGCCGTACTAGCCTCGACGAATTCCCACAGCTTATCAATGTGCTGAAAGGTGAGATGAGCCTTGTAGGACCACGACCGCCGTTGCCTCGTGAGGTTGCGCAATATGAAGAGTGGCAAAAGGGACGTTTAGCCATTAAGCCGGGACTTACGGGATTGTGGCAAGTCCGTGGACGCAGCGATTTAACGTTTGACGAGGGCGTCCTCATGGACCTGTATTACATTGAAAACTGGTCATTGCGCCTCTACTTCCAAATTCTCTTTCGCACTATTCCAGCAGTTCTACTAAGACGAGGAGCGTATTAGTTGCATGAAAGTTGCATTAGTTCACGATTACCTTAACCAGATGGGCGGCGCGGAACGCGTCGTCCTGGCCCTGCATGAGATTTTCCCTGACGCTCCTCTCTACACGTCGATTTATGATCCACAACGCGTTGATCCTGCATTTCAAAAAATGGATATTCGTACCTCGTTTATGCAAAAATTCCCCGGCGTCACAAAGCATCATCAACCATACCTGCCATTTTATCCATTCGCGATGGAGAGTTTAGACCTGCGAGGCTACGATCTCGTTTTGAGTAGTTCCAGTGCTTTTGGCAAAGGAGTCATTACTCGGCCTGAGACAATGCACATTTGCTATTGTCACACACCTATGCGCTGGTGCTGGAACTATGATGAGTATGTAGAGCGGGAACAATTAGGCAGCACAGCACGAAAGATACTGCCATTTCTGATTACTGGTTTGCGGATTTGGGATCAGACAAGCGCGATGCGCGTTGACCACTTTATCGCCAATTCACCTGTGGTAGCAGAACGAATACAGAAGTATTATCGTCGTGACGCTATCGTCATTCCACCACCTGTAGAGGCAAGCCGCTTTCCATTTGATCCAGCAATAGAGCCAGAAGATTACTTTCTCACGCTTAGCCGATTAATACCATATAAGCGTGTAGACCTTGCTATTGAAGCATGTAATCAGTTACACTTGCCTCTGGTTATTATTGGAAGTGGGCGTGATCTGGATCGACTGAAACAGCTCGCAGGTCCCACGATTCGTTTTATGGGACGCCTCTCTGATGAAGAGGTTCTCCATTATTTCGCACATTGTCGCGCGTTTCTCTCCTTGAACGAAGAGGATTTCGGTATCACGCCCTTAGAGGCACAGGCATCTGGTCGTCCTGTTATTGCTTATGGTGCGGGGGGCGCACTTACGTCGGTTGTTGATGGTGTGACAGGGACATTTTTTGCGGACCAGACGGTGAATAGTTTGACAGAGACGTTAGCTTCATTCGATGAGCATACCTATGATCCTACTGTTATTCGTAATCATGCGCTTGAATTTGATATGCCACGTTTTAAACGCCGCATTCTCCAGTTTGTAGAAGCGAAATTGAGCGAGGGCAAGGCAAATAGTACTCCATTGACGCACAATCTAGTACGATAAAAAATATTTTCCCATGAGAAAGGTTTTTATACCGTGGAACTACGGGCTTATTGGTCTATTATCTTGCGACGCATCTGGGTCATTGCCCTCGTTGTGATTATCGTCGCCTTATATTCTGGATATCAATACTATAAAATTCGTAAGACGCCAGGAGCATTACACGCGTATCAATCCAGTGTTACGCTTCTTGTTGGTCTGCAATCACCAACAAAAATCACCAGTAGCTATTCTGATTATATCGCGACTTCTGATGATTTGGCAGATGAGTTCACCGCTAGCCCAACTGTCACATCAGCAAAGTTCGCCCAACAGGTATACAATCAAGTAAACACAGATATGCCACAGATCGAACAAAAATTTGGTTCTCATCCAGACCTCGGTGATCTTGCTAATCCAGGTGTAGCTGTAGGAGCGATTAAAGGGTCGCTGACTGCCAGTCGCTCTCATAGCCTCGTCACAATTAATGCAACGTGGAATACTCCCGCGGGAGTGTGGGCTATCACACATGCTGTTGGAGAAGTAGTTGTTGCTCACATCAACGACTATATTGATTATGTCGTTTCAACGAATGCAACAAGCACGACGGTTGCAGCAATAAATCGACCAATCGTCGCGGCGGAGGTTATTCTCAGTGCAGCTGATCCCGCGACTATTGCTGGTTCGCAAGCAAGCAAACCAACGCTTCTACTCGTGCTGGTTCTTGTCGGACTACTCATTGGTATTGCGCTCGCATTCCTTATTGAGTACCTGGATGATCGCATTCGCAAGACAGATGATGTTGTGCAGCTTTTACAACTTCCAATTTATGGTGAAGTGCCACATGCTCCATCACCAGGGAACGCAAAACAGCGCGGAACACGTACTGCGGCATAATATATTGTATATCATTACATGAGGAGCTTTCTTGTGAGTATTCCTTCACAGGAGCAGGTGACACTGCTTACCGATTATGATACAGACTCAGCTTTTAGCGTGGCCTATCAAAAGCTGTACTCAAATATTAGCTTTGCGTGGAATCGCGAACGTACACCTCAGCAAACGATGTTGTTCGCGACTCCAACACCATACATTGGACAGGCAACAGTTCCAGCGAACGTGGCTATCGCAGCGGCACAAAGTGGCACACCAACCATTCTCGTGGATGCCAACTTGCATACACCAACGTTGGAACAACGCTTCGGTGTGGGTAAGAATATTGGCTTGAGCGATATCTTGACCCAAAAGACGCCCACACCAATTGCAACAGCCCTTTGTGATACATTTGTCCCTAATCTCCGTCTCCTTGGTGCTGGAACCGCGGCACTGCAAGAGATAAGCATGCTGTTCTCAAGCCGATTTCATACACTCGTTGCTGATCTTTGCGCATTTCTATCAGAGTCAGAGCGTGAGCCAGGAATCATCATTTTCAACAGTCCGGCGGTACTTGCCAGCGCAGAGGCTGCGTTGATCAGCGATGCGGTCAACGAGACATTTCTCACGATCAGTTCCGGTCGCACAACACGTCGTCAGGCGAAGAAGGCTCAGGAGCAGTTGCAGCATACTCATGGCACGTTAGCAGGCGTAATTATGCTTGATGTGTAAGGTAGAGAGGTAGAGAGGAGATTATTGCATGCAAGAAAGACCAGGGCGTGGGGGTGAGTCAGAGGACGATTCGTATAGCAAACGCTTAGCCGCACTCAATGGACTTAACGGCACAGGAAAGCATCGTACACCTGCACAGCGTCCACCTGGCATGACTCGTGTTGAGCAGCCACCGCAAACACCGCGTGTAGCTCGTCCAAAAAGGATGCCGCCAAAAGGGTTGGGACGCGGATTGCTGATCCTGGGTGGAATATTGCTCTTTTGTACAATTGGAGCCTGCGTATTTGGCTATTCTCTCGGCTCCAATTTTCTTGCTGGTCTTGGCGCGAGTTCTGGTGCAGCAACAACATCAACTAATTTTCTTTCTTCGATTGTCAAACGTGACTACGAAAGTGCTTATACAAACCTGGGTGGTGCTGTCACCATGCAACTCACGCTAGAGGATTTCGAGAACCAAGCTCAGCACGATGATACCTGCTACGGCTTTATGAAAAGCTTTGTAGAGGTTCCTAATAGTGCCGCTGTGCAAGGTAACACACAAGGTTATACCTACACTGTAACACGTGACAAATCGTCAACGGCCTATCAGATACGTCTCACGTTACAGCAAGACTTAGAGGCATCCAATGTCTGGAAAGTGACGAGTTACGGGGATTTAGCCCCATCTACACCGTGCGGTAAATAAGAAACATCTGTAGGGGTCTAATTCACTACACCCTCGTCTGGTTTGTGATGCGCCAAAAGGGTGTAATGAATTAGCCCCCTACAGATGTTTGTGTATTCAGCAGCCTTATATGGCATAATAAGATCATGATTATTGCGGCTCTTATCTCACTACAAACATTACAAAATGCACTAGCAACTTTTGGATATCCGGCAGTTGTAGTGTTTGTGATGATTGAATGTATCGGTATTCCGTTTCCTGGGGAAACAATATTATTGCTCGCCTCGTTTTATGCTGCGGTTGATGCACGATTGCAGATACCACTCGTCATTCTTTGGGCTGCACTTGGCGCAATCCTTGGTGATAACATCGGCTATTTGATCGGGCGTACAGGTGGGCGTGCCTTTCTATTGCGCTTTGGACGCTTCTTCTTTGTGAAACCACACTATCTTGAGTATGCAGAACAATTTTTTGCACGACATGGCAACAAAACTGTTTTCTTCGGACGCTTTACAACTCTACTGCGATTATGGGCAGCATTGCTTGCAGGCGTTAATTCCATGCACTGGCGTACTTTTTTACTGTATAACGCTGCCGGGGGAATAGTGTGGGCAATCTTCTATGGCTTGCTCGGCTATGGTGCGGGCCGCCTCTTTCATGATAATTTCGCACAGGTAGAACAGCTTGCAAGTACAATAGGATGGGTCGCAAGCGGTGCAGTTGTTGCAACGATACTTCTCGTTGTCGTTGTTATACGTGTGCGTATCATGAAACACAGACAAAGAGTAGTATGAAACATCCAGAATTTGATTGGGTGATGCCACCCAATCAAATTCTGGATGTTTTATTTTTCCTACGCGAACGCGCTAATGCCAGTGATGGCTTGCCCAATAATCAACGTGTGGATGTCGTCTGTCCCTTCGTAGGTGAGGACCGATTCCAGGTTGTTCATGTGACGACTGATGGGGTATTCTAGCGTGATACCATTCGCGCCTAACACGGTGCGTGCCTCGCGTGCTGTCTTGATGGCTTCACGCACGTTGTTACGTTTCGCCACTGAGATTTGTACGGGATGAAGTAGACCCTCGTCCTTGAGGCGTCCGAGTTGGAGTGCAAGCAATTGGCCTTTCACGAGTTCGGTCGCCATGATTGCGAGTTTCTGCTGCACGAGTTGGAAGCTAGCAATAGGCTTTTTGAACTGGATACGCGTTTTAGCATACTCAAGAGCCATTTCGTAACAGGCACGAGCCGCACCAGTCACGCCCCAAGCAATACCAAAACGTGCCTCGTTGAGACATGAAAGTGGCCCACGCATACCACGTACATTTGGAAGCATGTTTGTGGCGGGAATGCGGCACTCGTCGAAATGCAATTCAGAGGTAATGGATGCCCGCAATGAGAGTTTATGATGAATGTCGTTGGTGCTAAAACCAGGGGTGCCACGCTCAACCAGGAAGCCACGCACACCGTCCTCGGCCTTTGCCCACACGACCGCGATATCGGCGATACTGCCGTTGGTAATCCACATTTTCGCGCCATTGAGTACATAGGAGTCGCCGTCACGACGCGCCGACGTAATCATGCCGGCAGCGTCACTGCCAAAATCAGGCTCGGTGAGGCCAAAGCAGCCGATAATCTCGCCCTTCGCCATACCTGGGAGCCAGCGTTGCTTCTGCTCTTCCGAACCAAAAGCATAGATTGGATACATTGCCAGGGAACCTTGTACAGAGACAAAAGAACGTAGGCCACTATCGCCAGCCTCTAGTTCCTGACATGCAAGACCATAACAAACCGCACTCAGACCAGCACAACCGTAACCTTGCAGATGCATTCCTAATAAACCAAGCTCGGCAACTTCTGGAATGAGAGTGCGTGGAAATGTGCCAGCCTCGAAGTGTTCGCCGATAATGGGCAATACACGTTCACGGACAAACTGACGCACCGTGTCGCGCACCATCCGCTCCTCTTCGGAGAGTAAATGGTCTATATTATACAGGTCGGAGGCAGAAGGCATCTGCACTTTCGGTTCAGCAGTTGTTGTCATGGTCGTGTATAATCCTTTTCATGATAGTACCCACAGATCGCTTATACTATTATACCTCAAAGGGATACGTATTTGTACGGGTCTGATTTTATCACACTCTTTTCGCTACTAAGCATTGTTAAGTCGGACAAAGGCGCCCACAAGGGCGTTCCCCTTGTGGGCACCTTTACGTTTGCGCTTATTGGAACAATCCTACTATACTTGACGTGCATAGGCGGCAAAATGTATAGTAGGGATGTCTCTTGTGGACAGCCATCGGGGTTATTCAAACAATGATAAGGTTTCCCTACCATCTCGGCTAGCGTAGAAAGGCCAGTATGCCCAAGGCACTCCGACGACGCACGTATCACTCAACACTGTTACGACGTTACTTGAGAACAGATCTGCCTATGATCTATTTTGCGTTAATTGCTATTGTGATAGGCTTCTCCCTCGCCTGGATATTTACTACCACCGTTCACATCTCAAAAAGAGGCTTTACCTTTACCCTCCCGCAAGCAGGAGAATATACGGTTGTAGGTTCTCCGACCATTCAGGCTGCGTTTATCGATTCTGTCCTGGAACATTACCACTCACCAGCAGCAGGCAAAGGGAAGGTGTTATATGACGATGGCGTGAAATATAATATCGATCCAGCGTTTGCACTCGCATTTTTCATGCAGGAAAGCACTCTTGGCACACAGGGTATCGCGAGAGTGACCCATTCGCTCGGCAATATTCGTGCCTCGGCTGGCTATCCAGATTATGGTGGCTATCGCCTCTACCATTCGTGGGAAGAAGGCTTCAACGATTGGTATAAACTCATCAGCAATTTGTATGTTGAACAATGGGGCCTATCTACGGTTGATCAGATTATTCCAGTGTATGCCCCAGCTGCGGACAATAATGATGAGAGTGCTTATATTCAGAATGTGAAAAACGCGGTGGACGCATGGCGCAATGGAACGATTGTGGTGTAAAGCCAGAATTAATAAGCCGAAAAGCTTGACAAATCCCAAATGTTCTGATAGTATGTTTTTACAGTGAAGCAAGAACCTTCACACATGTCTGTACCCGTAGCTCAGTGGATAGAGCGATAGATTGCGGATCTATAGGCCGTAGGTTCGATCCCTATCGGGTACGCCCTTTCTTTTGTCGGAGTGGTAACTATGCCATTCCGACATTTTTGATTACATACCTTTTTTCTCAGATAAGGCTCCACTCTTGGGATGAATTAATGGAGAATACGACCTCTGTGTATATCGGAATAGATATTGGTGGCACGAACACGCGTATCGCCCTCTTCTCAACATTGAACACGCCAGACTGCACCGTCATCGCACGCTTCCCCACGTTTTCTTCTTACGAGCAACAGATACAGCATATCATCACAGCCCTACGAGATGTACAGTCTATCGCGGGCGTTGGTATTTCTATTGGCGCACGGATTGCGAAGGATGGACGCTCAGTGATCTTTGGGCCGAACATGCCTGACTATATTGGCAAGCCATTTGCACAGGACCTTGCCGACCACTTCGGCTGCCCGATACGCTTAGCTCATGATACCGTGTGCGGTCTGTTGGGCGAGAAGAGATTTGGAAGCATCCAAGATGATGAACGGTGCGCATATCTCACCGTCTCGACAGGCACAGGGGCCGCGATACATTTACAAAAGGCAGGGATGAGGCTGACGATTTCAATTGAGATTGGACACCAACTGCTTGATGGTAATACTCGTCTGTGTCTGTGTGGGCAGGTTGGGTGCCTGGAAACGTATACAGGCGGCAGGCAATTAGAATTGCGACTGGGCGAGCCGCTTACACAGGTGACAGACTCTGCTTTCTGGAAAACGTTCAGTGAGAAGCTAGCACTGGGTCTTGTCAATCTGGCTCAACTTACAAAGGTCGAGACAGTTGCAGTAAGTGGTGGTATCGTCCTCTCTCGCCCTCTTTTGCTTGAACGTATACAATCGCATGTTAATGAGAGATTGTTAGGAACGACACTTACACTACGTCAGGCACACCTTGGTGAAAACGCTCCAATTGTGGGAGCAGCGTTGTTGCTGGAAACGCCAGAAGAGACCATTTTGCATTAATACGTTTTCATTGCTATTTGCTGTGCGAATTGATACAATGCATTCAATCTCAATTCTGGTCTTGATTGGAGAGGTGGCGTAGCATCATGGCTCAATCTACGAAAACGGTGCCAAAGCGCACTACTCGTCCACCTACGCGCAACACACGCAACACGGATCGCACTATTATGCCTGCAACATTAGTGATTGCATTCTCACGCATACGTCAGGTGTGGAGTTTGCTCTTCCTTACGTGTATTGGTATGATAGCAGCCGTACTGCTCGCCTGCACAATACCACTCTATACGAATGTCGCGATGACTGCGGGTGTACGGGGTGTGCTTGGGAACGCCTCGCAAAATTCAGATATTGTGGTACGTAGTCTTTCTGGTCATATCACATCGCCAATTATCCAAAGCGTCACACAGGAACTCAATTCAAAATTTCAGCGTAGTTTTGGCTCGGTCCTCACTGCTCCTCAGTTCTCTATAGAAACACAGTATTTTCCCGTCTCAGTCTTGATGAAGCGTGATAATCAAGGGAACACAATTCATCCTGGAGGCGTGCAGCTCAACATGTCTCTCATCAGTGCCTCGATGGACAAAGCAGCAACGCACGTGAAACTTTTACGCGGAAGACTTCCATCTGATACCAGTACAAGTGCTAATATAGAGACCGCGCTACCACTTGCAACTGCAACATTTCTACATGCCGATGTTGGAAGTACAATTCGGCTCAATATCGCTTTCATTGATGCCAACACAGACAAAGTACTTCGCTCACTTCCGCTTCATGTAGTAGGTATCTTCAACCTTGCCTCGACCGATGATGTCTTCTGGCATGGCGATGATTTTCAATACTATCAGCCAAGTGATTTTGTGACGAATTTTAATGGACTGGTAGCAACTAAACCTGTCATGTCTACATTAGACCGTTTATGCAACGATCCCGCACTGCGCTACTCTGTGTTGAACCTTCCCACGAATATCATCTGGTATTATCATCTCAACCTGCCACAGGTGCGCATTGAAAATCTCAATACAATCACTCAGGGTATCAGCACAATTAAAACTGATAACTCAAACAATAGCGATCTTGAACAATCGCCCTTTATCGAACAGACACAGACCTACGTCCCATCAGATGCAATTAGTCAGTATAGCAAGCGTATTCAGGTGGCACAATTGCCAGTGACAAGTTTGTTATGGTTGATTCTGGGCTTG
>CAXTWV010000035.1:17783-24223 GCA_964248005.1 uncultured Ktedonobacteraceae bacterium
CTACTACGGGGAAGCGCATCCTTGCTAGGGCATGGGCGTGGTGCTGCTCCCCTGCTTGCATTGGCACAGATGGCGCGTTCATCGCGTCAACCACTTCGCATCACGCTTTTATTAACGCTGGCATTATCCTTTGCCATCTTCTCGCTTGTCTGTCTTGCGTCGCAAGCGCAGCGTGTCCTTGATGTGACAGCATTCCAGGCTGGTGCGGACTTTAGTGGTACAGCGTCGAACAACATCTTTACAGCCGCACAACTACCTGCCGCAACAAAAGCTTATGATAGCATTCCTGGGGTACGTTCTGCCTCACTGGGCTATACTACTCCTGCCATTGCTGGAAATGGGCTTTCCGGTGCCTCGATTGATTTTCACGCCGTGGATGCCAACACCTTCGCACAGACTGCCATCTGGAACAACCAGGATTCCGAGCAATCGCTTACAGTATTAATGCAACTGCTCCAGTCACAACGTCCTACAGCTACATCAAGGCATATCGTGCCTGCTATCGTTGACGTTCAGGCACTGGATACACTTCATGTAGGTATGGGAAGTAGATTCACGCTGAACTTCTCCTCGCTTAGTCACGCTACCGATCTAACAAATTTTGCGGTTGTGGCGGTGGTACAGCATATTCCCACACCAAATGCCAGCACAGGCCCTGGTGTGCTCGTGGACTATGAGAGCTATGTGACAAACTATGAACAGAAGGAAGGGATCAATGGTAATTTAGCGGTACCAATAGATACAATATGGTTACGCACTGCGGATGATGCGGCCTCATTGCAAAGTGTACGGCATGCATTAAGTGTTGGTGAACTCCAACTCGACTCTCTGTACGACCGTCGCGCCTTGATAGACACACAATATCATGAACCACTCTATCTCACGTTAGTAGGTGTGCTGGGATTAGGGGCGACAACAGCTCTCTTGCTAGCACTCATTGGCAGTTTGACCGCCTCATGGTCAAGTATTCGTGGACGACTCTCTAGTTTCACTGTTTTGCGTGCATTGGGAGCAACGCCGATTCAAGTTGTGTTCGCGCTTGTATGGGAGCAGTGTTTTATCTATGTCACCGCTATTTTGTTAGGCATCGTCTTTGGCCTCGTGTTCTCATTTCTGGTCGTGCCAGTACTCACCTTTACGAGTGTTTCACCACTTGGTGTGTCAAGCGATATCAATACACAAGCATTTTATATTGCTCAAAGTGTCCCTCCTCTTCGCGTCGTCATTCCTGTAACAGTCGGTATCGCACTCGCGCTACTCGCCGTACTGTGTCTTGTAACGCTAGCCTTGATGGTGTGGCTTGTTCTGCGTCCAGCTATAAGCACCATGTTACGGGTTAATGACGATTGAATGGATCAGATTGTGATCCCTACCGATGTACGCATATTGTTCCGATACATAACAGTAGAAACACACATAGATAGGTATGTTGTGGTGAGGAAGAAATGGACTACTTCTGTTATTGTCGGAGGAGTGGGAGTATGAGTATATCGAATAAGTATACGAAAGAAACAAGGCAGGCGTTCGCCTATGCACGCGAAGAGGCGATACGTCTGAAACATAAATCGGTCGGGCCAGAACATCTATTACTAGGACTGCTAAAATTGAATGACACGCTTATCGAGAGTTTATTTTTATCACTTCATGTGAGTACGATGCGTGTCGCGCAAGCTACAGAATTTGTGATGGGACGTGGTACGAAGGGACATAGCAGTGAGCCAGCGTTAAGTATTGCGGCACGTCATGTAGTTACCTATGCGGAAGCGGAAGCGGCGCGTGCGGCAAGTGAACTCATCGGTGTTGAGCATCTTCTACTTGGTATCTTTGGCGAAGAGAATGGCATCGCGGCAAGCGTTTTGGGCAGTTTTAACATGTCAGTCGAGGCAACGCGCCAACAGCTTGCGACAATGACACCGATTGGACATGAGCAAGTGCTGTACTCGAAGCAATATCAGGCCCGTTATGAGGCAACACCCACCTTAAATCAAGTCAGTCGTGATCTCACAGCGGCAGCTATTGCAGGAACACTTGACCCAATGATTGGGCGCGAAGATGAGCTAGAACGCACGATGCAAATTCTTTCGCGTCGCTCAAAGAACAATCCAGTATTGCTTGGGCCTGCGGGTGTCGGGAAGACAGCCATCGCCGAAGGATTGGCTCAATGCATCCTCGATGGTAAGGTTCCCGATACGCTCTCAAATAAACGCGTTGTCGCGCTTGATGTTGCCATGTTGACCGTTGGCACCAAGTTTCGCGGCGATTATGAAGAGCGATTGAAAAAGATTATGCAGGAGATTCTCACTGACAAGGGGATTATTATTGTCATTGATGAACTGCATACGCTGATGAGTAGTGGCGTTGCCGAAGGCTCGATAGATGCGGCGAATCTCTTTAAGCCGATGCTTGCACGTGGAGAGTTTCAGTGTATTGGAGCGACGACCTATGACGAGTATCGCAAGACAGTAGAAGGTGATCCGGCGTTAGAACGACGCTTTCAGCCTATACAGGTACGCGAGACAAACGCCCAGGAGACGTGCGAGATTCTACGCGGATTACGGTCACATTATGAGGCATTTCATCATGTTACTATTAGTGACGAAGCGTTGATAGCGGCGGTACAGATGTCTTCACGCTACATCCAGGGCCGCTTTCAACCCGATAAGTCAATAGACTTGATAGATGAGGCTGCGGCGCATATAGGAGTGCAACGTACAGTGGTGCCAGAAGAGATTCGGCGCGTGCGTGACGAAATTGTTGGAGTACAGCATGACAAAGAGCATGAGATTCGTCAGCATAATTTCGCGTTGGCTTCGCTACATCGTGGACGCGAACTGCGCCTACGCCAGGATTTACGCACGCTTGAATATACATGGTATAGCAAGCGACAGGAACACCTGCCAGTGGTGGGTGAACAGCAAATTGCCGAAATTGTCGCGAAGTGGACTGGCATTCCTGTAGCACAGATCGCGGCAGAGGAGGCGCAACGTTTACTGGTTCTGGAAGACGAGCTACATAAGCGTGTCATTGGACAGCACGAAGCAGTGCAGGCGGTCGCGAAGGCAGTGAGGCGTTCACGCACGAACCTGCGTGATAGCCACCGTCCTATCGGCTCATTTCTCTTTGTCGGGCCAACAGGAGTCGGCAAAACGGAGCTGGCACGTGCATTGGCGGGAACGCTGTTTGGCGATGAGGGAGCACTTATTAAGCTAGACATGTCGGAGTTCATGGAAGATCATACCGTTTCACGACTCGTTGGTGCGCCTCCTGGATACATTGGACATGACAGCGCAGGTCAGTTAACTGAGGCGGTCCATCGTCGCCCATATAGCGTGGTTTTACTCGATGAGATCGAGAAGGCACATCCCAAAATCTTTGATCTGCTCCTACAGATTCTTGATGATGGTTGCCTGACAGATACACATGGGCAAACGGTAGATTTCCGCAACACGATTGTAATCATGACCTCCAATGTGGGAACCGCATACGTCAAAGCCACCGAGATGGCCTTTACAACGCGCCGCCATAGTAGGGAAGAGGAGGCGTGTACCGCTCATGAGCGGATGCGAAGCGCGGTAATACCAGCGTTGAAAGAGATGTTTAAGCCAGAGTTGCTCAACCGTATCGACGAGATTGTGCTTTTCCATACGTTAGAGCACATACACCTACATGAGATTGTCGATATCATGATCGTGCAAACGCAAAAACGTCTGGCGGAACAAGCTATCACGATAACGGTGAGTACAGAGGCACGGAACTTGCTGGTAAAACATGGATACGACCCAGTGTATGGGGCGCGTCCACTGAGACGTACTGTGCAGCATATGCTAGAGGACATGCTAGCAGAGGCGATTCTGGAAGGAACGTGTGTGCCAAATGATGCGATTATCGTGGATGCAGCTGATGAACAACTGAGTTTTCACCGGACTACACCAATGATAGCAGAGATGGCAACAACAAATAGCAAATACGAAGCGGCATAAGAAAAAAGGGCATGATGAGAAAAGGATTGATGTGCGTGTGCGTACATCAATCCTTTTCTCATCATGCCCTTTTTTGAACACAGGATGCCGAATTTGCCGTATAATGGTCTCGTGTAGGACGATTTGCTCACATGAAACGTGATACAACTAGGAGACTCGTCCTGTACGAACTAGTGACAACGAGAAAGGATTTTCATAATGGAACTTGGATTGGTTGGCTTGGGTCGCATGGGTGCGAACATGGCAAAACGGTTACTGAATAACGGTCATACCGTAATTGGCAATGCACGTCGTGATAGCACTGTGCAGGCAGCATTGAATGACAAAGCGATTACAAATGGTACAACCTCACTTGAGGAAATGGTGAAGCAGCTTAAACAGCCACGCGCAGTCTGGTTAATGGTTCCTGCCGCATCTGTTGACGCAACACTTGAGGTGCTTATTCCTCTGCTTGCAAAGGATGACGTGATTATTGATGGTGGCAACTCCTACTATCATGACGATATCCGTCGCGCTAAGACGCTCAAAGAGTTTGGCATTCACTATCTCGACGTTGGTACCAGTGGTGGTGTCTGGGGCCTAGAACGTGGCTATTGTCAGATGATTGGTGGCGAAGACGATATCGTGAAGCGTCTCGATCCCATTTTTTCGACCCTTGCCCCTGGCGTTGGAGCCGTGGAACGCACGCCTGGGCGTGAGAAGGTTCAGGGAAGCACAGCAGAGCAAGGCTATTTACACTGTGGACCACATGGCGCAGGCCACTTTGTGAAAATGGTTCACAATGGTATTGAGTACGGGATTATGGCGGCTTATGCGGAAGGTCTCAACATTCTGCACTTCGCGAATATTGGGAAGGATCAGCAAACAATCGACGCTGAGACAGCACCTATCAGCAGCCCGGAATACTACCAGTATGACTTGAATCTTCCCGATATTACGGAACTCTGGCGTCGTGGTAGCGTTATTGGCTCATGGCTACTCGATCTCACGGCGACTGCGTTCACCCAAAGTCCGCAGCTCGAAGGCTTTAAGGGCCGTGTTGCTGATTCCGGCGAGGGTCGTTGGACGATTGCAGCTGCAATCGACGAGGGTGTACCTGCGTTTGTGTTGACGGCAGCACTTTACGAACGCTTTAGTTCTCGTGGTCAGGCCGATTTCGCTAATAAAATTATGTCGGCAATGCGTTTCCAGTTCGGGGGACACGTAGAAACTGAAGAGACGCATAAAATTGATCAGTCGCCAGAGACTGGTGCGGGCGCGATCTAAATTGTTTTCATACAACAAAACATGGTGCGGCGTGCCGCCGCACCATGTTTTGTTGTATGAAACTTGCTTAAAATGTGCAAATATGCTATAAAAGAGACACTATAAATAACACTATGAGACACTGACAACACACATTGCCTCATTGCAACCATGCGAAAAAAATACACATACACATATGAAGTCTACATTTTTTGGAATACGTTAGCACAACCGATTATTGGAGAGCATTAGTACCCCCATGAGAAATTTTTGGCAAACATTAGAAAAACCTATCTTTATTCTAGCACCAATGGAAGATGTGACCGATACTGTGCTTCGACAAGTGATAGCCCGATATGGGAAACCTACCGTCTTTTTTACAGAGTTTACCAATGTGGAAGGGATGTTCTCAAAGGGAGAAAAACATGTTGTCCATAGGCTGCAACATACCGAAATAGAGCGACCACTTGTCGCGCAAATTTGGGGGTCTCAAGCAGAGAACTTTTGCAAAGCGGCAAGAAAATTGGTGGATATGGGCTTCAGTGGGGTAGACCTTAATATGGGCTGTCCTGCTCAGGGTCCTGTTAGTAGAGGCGTCTGTTCAGGTTTAATTAATAACCGACCACATGCTAAAGAACTCATTGAAGCGACCAAAGAAGGAGCCGCAGGTCTCATACCAGTAAGTGTCAAAACACGCTTAGGTTTTCGGGCAATTGACTTCGAGTGGATACAATTTGTTCTTGAGCAGAAACCAGCGGTCTTAACTGTTCATTTGCGTACTGTCTCCGAGATGTCTAAAGTTCCAGCCCATTGGGATAAACTGAAAACAGTTGTCGAGATGAGAGACGCGCTCAGCAGCGAGACACTGATTATCGGGAATGGGGATATAAAGTCACTCGATGAGGCGCGACAAAAAGTAGCAGAAGCTGGTGCAGACGGAGCGATGGTAGGCAGAGGTATCTTTGAAAATCCTTTCCTCTTTTCAGACACCCTGATAGGTGATAAAACACCGGAAGAGAAAATGCATCTGTTGCTTGACCATATGCATCTTTGGCAGGAGACCTGGGGGACGAGCAAGCACTTCCCCACCTTGCGTAAGTTTTTTAAAGTCTACGCAAACGGTTTCCCAGGAGCACAGGAACTACGTATGCAACTGATGGAGACACAAACCCCCGAAGAAACAGAGCAGGTTGTTACAGCATTTTTACATGCACT
>CAXTWV010000036.1:0-12782 GCA_964248005.1 uncultured Ktedonobacteraceae bacterium
TATGATATAATCCCAAGCGGAACTATCGTGATTACATACATATGGAGGAGTCATGCACAGCACGTCGGGGCCAGCAAGAATCGCTATTGATGGACCTGCGGGGTCTGGCAAAAGTACCATAGGTGAGCAACTAGCCCATGTATTGGGCTATCTCTATATAGATACTGGCGCGACATATCGTGCGGTTGCGTGGTTAGCGTTGCAGCAGGGGATAGACCTACACGACGGACCCAGTTTAGCACAACTCGCACAACGCACCGAGATCGTTATTGAGCGACCAGCCATCGCCGATGGGCGGCAATATACGGTCACTATTCATGGCAAAGATATTACATGGGCGATCCGTGACGCCTCGGTGACGCGTTATGTCTCAACCGTCGCAACTCATCCAGAGGTACGCGCTGTGCTGCGCCAATGGCAACGCACGATGGCGCAAAAAGGACAGGTGGTGATGGTGGGCCGTGATATTGGAGCTATTGTCTTGCCCGATGCCGAATTGAAAATCTATTTGACCGCAAGTCTTGAGGAGCGTGCGCGTCGGCGTTATGCCGAACTTGTTGCACGTTTAGGCAAAGATAATCCCACACTGCCAGCACTACAGGAGTTGATAGGCGACATTGCACGCCGCGACGATGAGGACCGCGAGAATATGCGACCTGCGCAAGATGCTATCGTTGTCGAGACCGATGGTTTGAGTGTACCCCAGGTACTCGACGTTATTTTAAAATATGTGGAGCACGAGTCATGAAACAAGAATCAGACGCCAGCGATCCAGCTTCAACAGGAAGTCCTGCCACGTCAACAAAACCATCGACACCTGAAAAGGTGAAGAAGGCCGTCAAAAATTTATATGAACCCTATGTGACGCCAAGACCCTTGTATGAATTGATACGCTGGGTTATTGCTTTTCCTCTCCTCTCGCTTGTCTCGCGTATTCGTTTAAGGGGGCAGTATAATGTGCCAAAACATGGACCATTTCTTATAGCGGCGAATCATCTTTCGTGGACGGACATTCCACTCGTTCCGTTGCTTCTCCCCGGAAAAGTCGTCTACATGGCAAAGGAAGAATATTTCAATAGTAGACTTGCATGGCTTGTACGCTTCATGGGAGCATTTCCTGTCAAGCGTGGCGAGGGTGATCGACAGGCGTTACGTGCCGCTGAAGAGCAACTTAAGAAGGGCAATGTTGTTGTGCTTTTCCCAGAGGGAACGCGTAGTAAGTCAAAAACAATGGCAAAAGGTCATGCTGGTTTGGGCATGATCGCGCTCCGTTCTGGCGTGCCTGTAGTACCCGTTGCCATCTGGGGTAGTGAAAAGGTCCTGAAAGAAGTTGGACCACAGGTCATCATTTCCTATGGTGAGCCAATTGTGTTCAAGCCCAAAGGGGCCAAAATCACGCGTGAAGATATCGACAATGCCACTGAAGAGACCATGAGTACAATTGCGGCTATGCTTCCCCCCGAATATCGTGGCGTCTATGGCGAACAATAAAAAAGTCACCAGAGGATTGATGGCCGGCGCATCGGACATCAATCCTCTGGTGACTTTTTTATCTTGCAACCATGCGCATTTCGGGATGGCCTGTACTACGCTTGCGTAGCTCAAATACCCCTTCACACATCCTGACAAGAGAAGATAGGTCTCTTTGTCCATAATCGTTTGCATCAAAACGTGGCTCTATTTGACGTAAGACAAGACCTAGACGTGAAATGAGTACCCATTCGCTCTCTTTTCCCTCTGATGCCCTTTTATATGCTCGTATGAGGAGTGCAAGCAGTTCTGGACTGGGTTTTGTCGTCACGGCAGAGGATACACCGGGTACCAGTGCTAGTGACGATGATGCGTTATAAAGTGTAGTCGTAACGGGTGAGAGATGCGTTGGGCCATCGATATGCAGGGGCGAATGTGTTACGCGTGGTTGGTGAGTGGGCGGCATAATCTGTTCTGTGGTTAAGAATGCCGTACATGCTTTTGTAAGTGCGGGTGAAGTGCCGGGGCGTCCAATACCAAGCACAATACAGCCTGCGGAACGCAGACGCTGCACAAGTGGCGTGTAATCGCTATCGCTAGTCACAATGCAAAAATGGTCGATGTGGTCACGATAAAACATATCCATCGCATCGACGACAAGCGCGATATCCGCGGCATTCTTATATGAAGAGGTGACTTCAGTATGATGAATTTGCTGAAGTCCATAGTGCTGGCTCAACTCTTTCCAGCGTTGCATCGTTGGCTGAGTCCAATTGCCGTAGACGCGTTTCGTCGTTACGCCACCAAACTTGCCTGCCTCAATAAGAATTGGACCAATCAGATCGGCAGAAATGTTTTCGCCATCAATTAAGAGTGCAAGTGGGGCAACTTGTGTTGTGCGTAAGAAAGAACGCACCAACCGAACACCTTGCGTTGTGACCCAACGGGTAAGCGAACGCTTCGGATAGCCGTGGAAGTGTCCGGTTGCTGAAGTTTTGTCACTCATCAGTTTCGCCAACTTCCCTGTCTGTACATACTCTATGTTGCTTAGCGCATCTCCTCTTAATGAGACGAAGAGCATAAGCAAATACAAAATGTGTAACCTCTTTACTCATACGTCTAAGGGATAGTGAAAGTTGCTTAAATTATTGCCCCTACATCTGCGTCACGCCGGACAAATTAGGAAAAAGGGGCAGGTTGGGCAACGGAACGGCTCGGCTGGGTGCGCAGGATACTCGTTGCGCTCCATCGCTTGCATGGCTTGTACTGCTTCCTCGTAAAGGCTTTGCTCTTTTTTCGTTGTCATCGTAATTGGTTGCGTCTCACCTGTACTCATGTTGTGGCTATGTAATTGTGGTGTTTGGCCTGGGAAGTTCTGCCGATAGGCGAGCATGTAAAAGAGTTCACGCGTCTCTGCTGTTGGCTTCTCTTTGCGTTTGCCAAAACGTGTACGTTTGAATGAGGGTGTGACGGACGATGCAGGAACATCTTGTTGCGGTTGTGCCTCCACCTGTTGCTCCACTTCGACGCGATCAATCGTGACCTGTACCGTCTTGCCATTCACCTCAACCGGATAGTGAGGACGCATCTCCCATGTCACGTTGCTATGCAGGGTCAGATCACGTTGAACTGACTCTAGCACCTCATGTCCGTGCCGTTCGTAGAGTTGAGCAAAGGGAGCATTTTGCCCACCCACCTCACGCCAATGTTGCGTGTAAAGGGCGCGAACCTCTTCAGATGAAGGCATGTTTTCCTGTGAACCTTGCATTTGATTGCGTAAGGTCTCAACCGTTTTCTGCGTTGCTTGCCAGAATAAGAGGTAGCTATCGTCCTGATTGCCGAAACGATAAAGCGTGTTATAAGCATATTGGCGCGGACAACGAAGATACGCCTCGATAGCTGCTATATGCAGCGCCGTTGGCTTCATCACACGAATAAACTCTTCACTAAGTAAGTTCTCAGGAAGAGGTAGATTGCCTATACGCTGAGGTATCACCTTGCCCGATGCGTTTGTCCAAGCGGCTTTTGTGATACGTTCCTCTGGTAAGCCCGCTTCTAACGCATCAAGGTAGAGTGAACGTTTGTAGTTTTTCTTGCCATAGCGGTCGCTATAACTCAAGATAACAACATCGCGTGCGCGTGTCACACCGACATAGAACAGACATGACTCGCCACTTTCATGCGCTTTACTTTTGTTATGCTCTAATTCACTATCTAACATACCTGTTGGGGCGGTAATCGCACTGCTGCGTGCTGTTGTCGGGAAACGTTGCTGCACGAGTCCTGGCATGTAGACAATCGGAAATTCCAGGCCCTTACTCGCATGAACCGTCATCACGCGCAACATGTCAACCTGTGCCGCACTCTCCTCTTCATCGCTCTGCTGACGCTGCACGCCATCTTGCCGCAACAAAACCAGCAAACTGAGGTACTCAAGGAAACCACGCACCTGCTCATCTAACGGGACACGCGCTGGTGGTGTATTTGTTTCGGTTTCCCTGCTACGCTGCGAGTCGTAGTGACGGGCAAGTTGGAGCAGAGCGTCATAGTCAGCGAGACGAGTATCGTCAGGAGTGGTAAGCGCATCCCGTAGAATTGATGTTTCGAGAAAAAGATACTGTGCTAACAGTGACCAAATCGTAGTATGGTGTTGCAGGTCATGCCAGATATCCGAGAGGCGTAACAGGCTGTCTCGTCCTTGCACGCTGACCGTCGCAGGTATCTCACCGTTGTAGAGCAATGCACCTGGACTTGTTTGCTGTGTTCGGGCCGCGATGAAAAGTGCTTCGACATCGCTTTGTGTAAGGGGATGAGCGTTCTGCCGGGCGAGTCGTAAGAGACCTGACCCACCGAGATCAGTCATGAGTAGCAAGAGCGAGACAACATTTTTGATATGTTCTTGCTCAAACATCCCGCCACGTTCAACCACGGGTAGACCTACGCTTGCCAATGTGCGCGAAATATTCTGCACCTGTGCGCGAGTGCGACACAACACAATCATAT
The DNA here is from genome assembly GCA_964248005.1 of uncultured Ktedonobacteraceae bacterium. Classification (GTDB taxonomy): domain Bacteria; phylum Chloroflexota; class Ktedonobacteria; order Ktedonobacterales; family Ktedonobacteraceae; genus JBBQVS01. The sequence continues at coordinate 4,474 of CAXTWV010000036.1, forward strand.
CTTTATAACTATAGCCTTGTGCATGCTTGTCCTGGATGTCTCGTAGTAGTCCATCGAGTTCCGCACTCTCATCTGTTGCCTTCACAATCGTGACGGAAGTAGTATCGTGTGTCAGGCGTACTGGCTCATTCTTTCCTGGCTCCTGTCCGAGTTCCAACTGCATACAACGGAACGATTCCGCGATACGTACAAGGTCTGGACGCGAACGATAATTGCGACTTAAGGGCAGGACAACTGCTCCTGGAAAATCGTGCTCGAAGCGTGTGATATTCGCGGGCGAGGCACCGCGAAAGCCATAAATTGCTTGATTCGCATCCCCGACGACCCAGACGCGTCGTGCTTCACCTGCTAACACACGCAGGAGTACGCCGCTCGCACGGTTCACATCCTGAAACTCATCGACCAGGATATGCTGATGATGGTGTTGCTGTTCTCGCAAGACCTCCGGTTGCTCTATCAATAGCTGAATTGCCAGCATAAGCAGTCCGCCAAAATCAGTATCGCCACGTCGCCGCAACGCCTCTTGATACAGTGCATATATCTGCGCAATCTCGACAGACTTTTCCGCCTTCTGGATGGCTTCTTCGTCCTGTGCTTCTCGGAGCATGGTCTGCGCTAGACGCATATACTGTTCAGGTGAGACAAGTTCATCTTTCGCACGCGAGATGGCTTTGAGCATATCGGGAAAATAGTACGCAGGTGCATGAATATTCTGGTAGTGACGCAGGTTCATCTGATTCGCCTGCTGACGCAGAAGAAAATAGCCCTCGGCCTCGTCAATCAAAGAAAAATCAGGTCGTAGCCCTACGAGTGTACCGTGTTGACGCAGCAGATCGGCACAATATGCGTGGAAGGTACTGACGGTAGGTAATGATCCTGTGAGGACGTGCTGTAGTCGCTCTTCCATCTCCTGTGCCGCTTTACGAGAAAATGTGAGGGCCAGAATATGCAGCGGTAACACATTAAGCGTGCGGACTGTATACTCAACACGTCCAATAAGTGTACTCGTTTTGCCACTTCCAGGTCCCGCCACAATCAATGCAGGCGTTGGAGCCTCAATCGCTGCCTGCTGAAATGTATCGTATGTTGTACCACTCTTGCGTGGAAGTACTTTCTCTACGTCTTCTTGTGCGGAAGGCTTTTGTGGATGTTTGAGCAGTTCCGCGAGACGGTTCAGCAGTGCAAGTGGTGAGACGAAAAAGGTTGCGGCAAGACGTGTCGGTGCTATGCGTTCTCTAAGATAGAGCGTTTTTACACGTTCAAGTGGCATCAGTAGCTCGGCGGCGAAGATGTTTGCGGCTAATTCGCGCTGACTCCGTGGGTCATAGCTCTGCCCGATACCGAGTCGCTCCTGAAATTGTTCCTGGTCCGCTACGCTTGTCGAGCCTTCTTGTACATCAGCTTCATAACACGGGTCCTCATGTGAGGGGATATGTGTCGCGTCCTGGGTTGCTATGTTGCCAAGCAGAGTATGTATATTTGAGGTAGGAGCGCAATGCAAGAGTGCATGGCCCAGTTCATGTGCGAGGGTAAAACGGCGCATAGTTTCGGGCAGACCGCGACATAGCCAGATCAAGTGTTCGTTTTCGTCCGGGTCTACATAACCATATGTACCCTCTGGACGACTCTCAGGATGAAATGTCTCAACCTGTAAGCCTAGCCACGTCACGATATCATCAATCGGTGTTCGGTCGTCGCTCCATACCGGAAATGTGACTCGAAACTTCTGTACTACGAGACGCGCCGCCTCCTCTGCCACCATGCGCATACGCTCATCCATGCCTATGTCCTCACAAACAAGAAATAGTGTTATAAGTTGTTCCCAGTACATTATACCGTATAGTGCTGGTGTCGTGGGTTAGTTGGAAAACGATGACCATCTATGCGTATAATACCTTTAACGCTGGATATAGTTTGCGTTTTAAAAGGGTAAACAGTTATGGCTACGAAGATCACCTCATTTCGTCGAATTTGTTTTGTTGGCGGAATAGCAATAGGAGTATCAATTATTGTCAACTTGATTATAAGGACTATTGCTCTCATCTGGTTGAAGATATCACCTGAATTTGTACCTCTAAGCATAGGTCCCGTGATTTTCTGGTCGATCATGGGTGGCATTGGAGCCGTTCTTGTCTTTTACTTAGTGATGCGTCTAGCGAGTCAGCCTTTGCTGGTATATGTGGTTATTGCATTTCTAGTATACGTATGTACTTTTATACCAGATGGATTACTTATCGCGCATATTCTTCCTGTTTCTCCCGGCACAACAGCGGCGGCGGTTCTCGTTCTTATGGCTATGCACGTTGCGGAGGCGTCTATCATGCTGCTGACACTTGTGCGGCTCGGCAGACCCAAGGCTCATTGAGCTACATTTTGACGATATGGAAGGTGATATACTACATTATTAACATATCTTATTAGAATTGTTTGCTTTCTTCCCTTTCTTGAAAGGCTTTGTGCAATGAATGCAGAAGAGATACTTGAGACGGCGAGAACAAGCACAACGCCTCCGCATGGCTGGGTTGTGTTACCCCTTTCGCGTCCGAAGGTCATACTTGGCATCGCTGGCTGGTTATTCGGGATCGTATTAGGGCTTGGTCTCTTTACCATCGCCGCGTTTGCGACTATTCCCTCTAACTTTCAACATGGTACAGCCATTGCAGTCTTCACGGTGATCCTGCTGGCTATTCTCTTATTCATCGGACTTGGAAGTATTTGGATGCTTATCCATGATGTGTTGCGCTTGATGCAGGCGCAGAAGCACATTATTGTGATTACGCCAAAGGACTTCGTGAAGCAAGAGGGGAGCAAGATTGTCACCGTTCCCTTGATGAATATACGCTACGTCACAGCACGCGGTACGCCCCCGCCGGACCGTACAGTTCCACAGGGTTCTGTTATTGCACAAATGCCAACGATGGGTGAGCGTATGGGCAGTTTTTTCTTAGGGCAGGCCGCGACGCGCGAGGGTGCCCGCACGCACCGCAGGCGTAGACGTACTCCTACTACGCTTGCCTTTGTCGATACGCGTACCGATGATGAGGTTGTTGTCGTCACCGATGGTGCCTATGGTGACCCGTTCATGATTGCAGCACTGCTGAAACAATATGCTGCCTCCGTAATGTGAATGTAATGGTATGGATTTGAGGATTGATGTGTGCGCTTAAGCGCCCGCCTCAATCCTCAAATACATAACAATACGGATTTTATTGATATATGAAAATTGCCCAATGGAGGGAAGACTGTGTTATTAGCTATTGATATCAGTAACACCAATATCAAGTTTGGTTTATATCAGAATACTGTCATGAAGCATCACTGGGTTGTATCAACGGCACGACAACGTACAGCCGACGAATACGCGATGGTGCTGTTTGGTTTGATGCAGCATGGAGAACATACCTTCAGTGATATCGACGATATTATTATTTCTAGTGTGGTGCCACCTCTCACACCAGTATTTCGCGATCTCGCCATACGCTATTGCAATAAAGAGGCTTTTTTTATCGACTATGAATTGGACCTGGGCGTAAAATTGCTGGTAGATAATCCGTGGGAGATTGGCTCAGATCGTATTGTCACTACGCTTGCCGCCCATCACCTCTATGGCGGACCTGCTATTATTATCGCGTTTAGTACCGCAACCACGTTTGACGTGATATCGCCAGAGGGAGATTTTCTGGGTGGTGCTATCGCCCCTGGCTTAGTGATTTCGGCTGAGGCCCTCAGTAGTGCCGCGTCACGATTATATCGAGTAGACCTGACGCCACCATCCTCGCCACTGGGCAAAAACACGATTGAGAATATGCAGTCAGGTATCATCTATGGACACGTAGGGCTGGTACAAGGTCTGATCGCTCGTCTTCGCCGTGAGATTCCCGGTGTCACAGAGGACAACGATGTAAAAGTGATCGCGCATGGTGGCTTAGCACAATTAATGGCTCCGATTATTCCTGAAATACAATATGTCAACCAATTTCTCCCGCTGGAAGGCTTGCGGCTGGCCTACGCGCATTTACACGCGTAGAGATGTAGGGACCGATTTATCACGTCCTTTGTCTATTCATGAATGTTAGAGGATGCGTAAAACGTTTCAACAACCTCTAACATTTCGATTGTTGACGAGGACGTGATACATCGGTCCCTACATCACTTATGTAACACAATAGTACTGCCAATCGTGCAATAAGAAGAATACCCTTCTCTTCCTATAAAACAATAGAGAGGGTATAAAGGAGAAATTGTATGTTAGAAGACGCCCTCATTGGTGCCGTTGCAGGTGCTCTCGGAACGGTTGCACTCAATATTACAACGTATGCGGATATGGTTATGCGTGGTCGCGCCTCAAGTGAGGCTCCTTCAAAGCTTGTAGGCACCATTGCCGAAAAAGCTAATATTCCTCTTTCATCGAAAGGTGTGGGTGCCAACGATGAAACGGCCCAGAACCGCGAGAGTGGTATTGGTGCCTTGCTCGGCTTTGTGAACGGCTTAGGGGTAGGCGCGGTCTATGGCCTCGTGCGCTCACAGTTTGATGAAGATGCTGTCTCTCTCCCACTCGCCAGCGCGGTCGTTGGTTTAGCGGCTATGGCAGCAAGTGACGTTCCTCTTATAACCTCTGGTGTGAGCGACCCCAAGAGTTGGGGCGTCTCAGGATGGGTTTCCGATGCCGTACCTCATTTCATCTATGGTCTTGTTACTGCCCTTGCGTTCGACGCACTGAAGAATGCGGAATAAAAGAAGTAGATGCCTACTGTTGTTGTCCTGAACGAAGAAGCGAGAGGCGCAGTAATGCACTGTTACGCCTTCCGCTTCTCCATTCACGTTTTTCCTCATGCATTATCAAAAAGTCCTCAAACATTGAAAATTTACTATGAACTCTCTATAATCAATTTCTAGTAGCTCTTCACAGAGTTACAAAACATGTATTATTCCTTTCAGAAATGGGTAATACCAAATAGTAGAACGAGGAGATATTTTATGAAACTTAATGGTACACATAAATTTAAGGTGGCCAGTAACAAAGTTTTTAGTGCTATTCTTGATACAAAGGTGCTACAATCTTGTATCCCCGGTTGTAAGTCCGTTGAATACATTAATGCAAACCAGATCAAAGCTGATCTAACAACACCTTTACCAGGATTAAAGGGACCATATGAGGTTGTCATTCGTATAGAGCAACAGCAAGCACCAACTCATCTTGTGCTTCGTACACAAACCAAAGGAACTGGCGGCTCTATTGATGCGGTAAGCCAGATTGATATTACCGACGAACTCGATGGGGCATTACTCTCGTATAAAGCAAGTGCAGACCTTGACGGCCCTGTTGCCGTAGCCAATAATCCTATTGGCGAGGGAATTACAAAAACCTCATTGGGAGCATTCTTCAAAAATCTGGACAAAGCAATCGTCTCGTAACCAATGAACTTGTTCGTGCTGTAGTAACAAAAAGCGTCATAGCTCTATCCATAGAGCCTTGACGCTTTTTGGTGGAATTTGAAAGAACTTTATGGTAGTCGATAGACGAGTCACAAAAAACGTGTAATGCCTTGCTCTCGCCATTGCCAGCAACGAAGATGCCATCCTTGCCCCTCTACTGCGACAGTGCCAGCATAGTCAGTTGCGGGCACGAGGTCTTGTAGTGACCAATGTGTCACCCCCTCTGGATTCTCGCGACTCTGTAATAATTGGGCTGCCTCTCCTGGCATCAGTGATACATCAAATGAATCGGGGCGCATAGAGAACCCTTTTCCCTCTGCTTTGATATATGCCTCTTTTCGTGTCCAGCAGTGAAAAAAAGCCTTACGCTTCGCTTCTTCAGGCAGAGTATGTAACATTGCACGTTCATATGGAGAGAAACTCACCTGCGCTAATGCTTCGTAGTCAAACATTGAGGACATATGCTCTATATCCACTCCAATATGCCGAGAGAGAGTAAATGCATATAGTGCAAGATTGGAGGAATGTGAAAGGTTAAACTGTAGCCGCATAGCTTGAAAGGGGTATTCCAGTGATGGTTTTCCCCAGGCATTATAACGAAAGCGAAAGAGACGTGGATCCATGTCCAGGTAGTAACTGAGAATGACTCTTAGAAGTCCACGGGCGACGATCCAAGAATTGCGATCTTTTTCAGCGCGAAAACGGTCTGCCCTTGCTCTTTCTTCCAATGAAAGCACTTGTCGAAAAACCGCAACCAAATTCGGTACTTCTAAAGAAGCCTTCCAGATATGTACCTCATTTTCTGATAGTTGTATGTCTATAGGTGGAACTGACCATTGGCAAGAGCTATGCATATTATCCTTTAATAAGAGGAACTCTATGCGCGTGAGGAGAGGCAAGATACTTCCCTCTCCTCACGCGCCTAGTATGCCAAAACTGCTTCTTTGAATCAACTTTCTATTGAGATAGAGAACTATTGCTGTATGGAGCGATCCAGTCAAGATTAAAGTTGGCGACGTTCAATACAACGGTTGCTCCTTGATGATCAAAGTGGAAGTTCATGCGCTTGAGTCCGCGCTCTTCCAGCGCACTCGTAACAGCCTCTTGAGCATGTTCGTGACAATAGATGAGCATGAAACCACCACCACCTGCACCCGTAATTTTGCCAGCAGATGCTCCTTTTTGTAACGCGAGTTGATAGCATTCGTCGATGAAACCAGTTGAGAGGTTAGGGGCAAGGCGCCGCTTCTCCTGCCACGAATAATCCAGAAGCCGTGCGAACTCGTCAAGATCGCCACGTTCAAGACATGTCTGTACATCTACTGCCACCTGTTTGATGTTATGGAGTGCTTGCAGGACCGACTCATCGCGTTCCTCCGTCGATTTACGCTGGTGCTTAAGGATAGAGGTCGATTCGCGTGAACTACCTGTGAAGAAGAGCATCAGGCGACTCTCTAGCATCTGGCGTACATCGAGAGCAATGTTAATTGGTTCAACCGTTACCCCATCGCTGGCAAAGGTGATTTTGTTGAGACCGCCAAAGGCAGCCGCATACTGGTCCTGTTTACCTATAGGCATCCCCATCTTGGTAATCTCGATAGAGGAAGCAAGTTCCGCGACCTGTTGCTTTGTCATGGGTTGCTCAACAAGTGTGGAGATGGCACGAACCATTGTCACGGCAGCGGCACTCGATGATCCTAAACCCGTACCAGGTGGGACTTCACTTGCCACAAAAAGGTTGATGCCGCGCCGAATCCCAAAATGGTGCAGAACAGCCTTTGGCAATGCGAGGTCGCCATTCCAGAAGAGGTCGTTATAGGGAGAATGACGAAAGAGGGAGCGATAGTCTGCCGAGATGACTTGGAGATCATCCGATTCATCCGTTGTAATGATTGCATAGAAGTATTTATTGATGGCAGTACTAATTACCATACCGCCATATTTCGCATAATAGGCTTCAAGGTCGGTCCCACCACCACCAAAACTAATGCGCATTGGAGCCCTTGCTATAAGCATATTTCACTTTCCTTTTCTCTCAGTTTCCCATATCGTACCACGTTCTGTCTGCTATAGAACAATGGCTTTCTGTACATCGGCCTTGACAGGAAGTACTTTGGAAGAGTAAGTATGTAATACATAACGCATATGACGTGTAATAATATGTGTTAGTATCATATGTGCATCTTCTTCTTGTTCAATATTTTGCCCTGGTGCCAGTATATGTGCGTCCACTATGTCTTTTATTTTGCCTCCTGTTGCACCAAGTAACCCAATTGTATATGCCTGAGATTGTTTCGCGAGGAGAAGAGCGTTAATGATATTAAGAGAATTGCCACTGGTACTGATGCCAATGACAACATCTCCGGGTTCAATCATGTTGGCTAACTGCTCGGCGAATATATGTTCATAGGCAGTATCATTGCTCCAAGCAGTAATTAAGGGAACATGATCGGTGAGGGAGATAGCCTTTAATCGTGGGACATGAGGTGTGATAGTATTCTTCGCTAAGTCTAGCGCAAAATGTGAGGCAGTTGCGGCACTGCCCCCATTTCCCATAATAAACACGCGATGGCCTTCTTGATAGGCATGTTCTAATATTTGTAGTACATCATGAAGATGAGAGAGTGATATATTCTGTAGCATCTGTTCAATCTCTTCAAAGTATTGATTAATAGTATTCGACATATGTAATCCTCTGCACAATTTACTTTTCGATTCAACTACTTTAAAGTGTATGGTCCTAAACGGGCCAATGTGGGTTGAAAACCGAGGCTAATGCGGATGGAAAATATAGCAACGAGCATGTTTCACTTTCCTTTTCGTAACGTTGAACATTCATAGAAGTATATCGCATAATGATCGTGAATAGCTAC
>CAXTWV010000036.1:12792-23825 GCA_964248005.1 uncultured Ktedonobacteraceae bacterium
TCCTATATAATAATCTTTGTGTAAGAGTGTTTTACTAGAGAACACAATATGATTTGATTAATGTTTCTATCGAAGTGAATAGCTGAACGAGTTTTTATGCTGTTCAGCTTGCGTAGTGATGGCTACTTTACTTACAATAGTTTTGTTATACTGTTCGGATGCTATCACTCCGAGCAATTTGGAGGTGCTATGTGCAACTAATACGAGATACACTGGCAATTGGAAGCGTTATAAGCGGGGGAAATAGGGATCGTTATATTGTAGAGTCTATACTCGTGAGACATAGTTTCAGCACGATTTATATTGTGAGAGATCAGCGTGTTAGGCAAAATCTCTATGCGCTGAAAGAGGTGAGGGAGATTGATAGACGCGAGATACGCCATTTAGCGTTGGAATATGAAATTCTTACTCTTATCGAACATCCCTCTCTTCCTCGTGTCTATCGAGTTTTTGAAGATACGAAAAACAATCGGGTATATGTTCTTATGGACTACATCGAGGGGTCTGATCTGGATCAACGCCGCAAGCAATACTTCGTACAACGTTTGAGATATACGGATGTTCTTAGTATTATGTCTCCAATTGTAGAGGCAATTAGCTTTCTTCACCATCAAGAGCCACCAATCGTGCATCGTGATATCAAACCCTCGAATATCATTATTCCAGAATCAGGTGAGAAGGCGTATCTTATTGACTTTGGAAGTGCTAAGCTTTACAAAGCAGAAGAAACAATAACCCCTGACCATCAGTACACACCTGGTTATGGTGCTCCTGAACAATATGATGCTGAGGTGACACCTCGCTCTGATGTTTACGGACTTGGAGCGACGTTCTATACTCTTCTGACTGGGAAGATTCCTGTTGACGCTCTTAAACGATTAAGGCAGTTCAATGTAGATAGCACTGATCCTCTTGTGCCAATCCATCAGATTGTACCAACCGTGCCACAATCAATTGCTAATGCCGTTCAACGCGCTATGTTTCTTCAACCAGAACATCGCTTCACAACAGTTGAAGAATTTTGGTCCGCCTTGTATACAGAGACAGAACTTGAAACCATCTCTACTCCAGCAGTGTCCTCTTCTTTTAATGTATTAAAACAACTAGATTCAGCAGAGAAAAATAGTCAGGCAAGAAGAATGCTTGACGATACTAAGGGAAGTTTTAGGCGCGTTGCAAATGCTCCAAGTCGCGAAACATTTCACGTATCGTTACCGAGAAAACGAAAATATACTTTGTTATTGCTCCCTCTCCTGCTCATAATCGTGTGTACTGCTATTCTTGGTAGCTTATATTGGAGGTCTTTATCACAAAAATCAACATTACACGCTAGTAGTCAAATACATCCAATCTCTACTGCTCTTCGTACTCAACAAAGTGCTATTGTATATCCACTAATAGCAGGGCTGTATAAAGGTACTGTTAACGATGTCGTCGCAAATTCTACAACGACCATGTCTCTTTCCTCTATGCAGCAAAGTAAGGCAGCAATTCGAGGTAATTTCGTTGGTCTTGGCCTTAGTGGGCCATGTGCTGGCTTTATAACTAGAGGCGGCCATATCCAGTTTCAGGTAGCAATTTATGGAAACAGCGAAACAGTTGAGTTCGACGGAGATATTAAATTGGGAGGAAGTATGGCAGGGAGCTATCGCATACTAAACAGCAATCATGAGTTTACAGGAGAATATGGCTTGTGGAGCATCTCTCCTGTATAACGCACTTCGATTTCGCTAGCTGGAAAGAGACGCATCCAACAATAGTCTCTCTTCGAGAGCATCGAAGAGTACCTGGTAGCCTGCCACTGTGTGTTCCCATGAATGCTGATCAGCAAAGCGTTTCCCTCGCAATGCTGTCACTTGCAGTAAAGCGTTTTGGAGTACGGCGGGATTTTCTGGGGGTACTAGAATAGCACCTTCATAGCCAGCTACTACCTCGATTAAACCACCGACTTTTGTTACAACTACCGGCAGCCCACAACTCATTGCGATGTGGAGTGGCCCACTTGCTGATGATCGGTGGTAGGGAAGCACCACCGCATCTGCTTCTGCAAAAAATGTTACGACCTCTGCATCTGATACATAGCGATTGATAAACGTGATGCGATTGCGATAGCGGCTACGCTCAATGAGTTCTGTTGGTAGGCTCCATCCCTCCCAGGACTCGCCGACGATAGTGAGCCAAAAATTATCAATTTCATTTTCGGGTAGACTATCAAAAGCCATAATCAGATCTTCAAGCCCTTTATATGGACGGATCACACCAAAAAACAAAAGATTGCAACATGATGCAGGTACATTTCGCAATTGCTGTGCTTCATTTGTCAACTCATAATGATTATATGGACCATGAAAGATGAGTGCGCTAGGTCGTTGTCCCAGAGCGTAGGAGTTCTGTAGTATCTTCCTATCGTATTCAGAATGGACAACAAAACCATGCGATAAGCGCACTATAAGTGGTGCGACGAGTCGTACATAAGCTTGCGCTAGGAATAGTTTTGCTTCTCCTGTATCAAGTACCTCGTGAAACTCGATTATTATTTTCGCTCTCAGTAATCGAGCTACTAGAGCAAGTAGTAAATATGAATGTAATACTGTCCCGCTCCACCATTGGAACACAACTACATCTGGATGCTCTCTTATAAGAAATACTAGGGTGCGGAGTATGCTTGGTATCCAGTACCAATCCACTCCATCAAAGACGGGTATCGTCGGATCATATTCCAAATTGCTGAGGTTTGCACCTACCCGCTTCCGACCCGGATAAAAGCGTGTTGGCAACAATTGGCGCATCAGAACCACTGACACTTTATGAGTCTGCGCTAACGCATTTGCAAAGTGAAGCGTGTAGTAGCTAATTCCACTCATAAAACGCTTTCCCGCCCCAACAACGCATACTCGTAGTTGCCTGTTTTCACCCATTGTTACGTTATCTCCTATCTTGACTCAGTGCTAGTGTGGATGCATGTAAGAAACGCTTTATTTTTATAAAAATGGTCATAGTCATCTCACTGCTATTCGCTCTTTTATAACTGCTTGTGCTTGAGCAATACGTGCCCGAAGGTATGCAGCTAACCCGTCTAAATGCTGAGTTTTCCAAGTATCATGTGTACCAGTAAGAAAGTAGATATCTACCTTTTTGCTTCCCATCTCGACGAGGTTGAACCAGCGTCTGATAAAGAACTGCTTTGTACCTTTTGAGAAAAGAAAACTACTTTTCCCTGAATAACTTCTTGGCTCATACCGAGAAGTGGTCCAGACGAACAATCCTTCCCAATCCTGATGAAGCGCATAAGTATCAGGAAAAATTGTATCTGGGAATAGCGTAGCGAGTGTAGAGTGTATACGTCTTAGGTGATCCTTTTGAGAGTCCGACTCATTCTGTTCACTCTGCTTATAGAGTGCTTCATATTCTATCGTCCGATTTTTCTTTAACTCATACAATGCGTTCCATCTTAGAATAGGGCCTTCCTTTTGGTTGTATTGCTCCAGGTCCAGTTCCGTTTTTAACTCTCTATACTCAGGAAATCTCAAATATCTGTGTATATGTCGCAGATAGTTATAGAGATGCCGCAACCAGAGAAATGTATCTACTTGTTGCTCCTGATTCCACCGCAGCAGACTACCCAGTTTCTGAATAATCTGGCGCGTTCTTTTGCGATGCCCAAAGGCGGCGGGATCAATGAGTACCAATAAATCAACTACCTGCCCTCTTTCAATCAATTGCCTTGCCATCTCGTATACGATAAGCCCACCATTGCAAAATCCTCCTAGCAGATATGGACCCTCTGGCTGGACAGTACATATCAACTCTATATGAGTCGCCGCTATTTCCTCAACTGTGGGAGGGACCATTGAGCTGTCTAGCTGATGCGTATTAAGCGCATAGAATGGTTGATCTTCTCCTAGAAGACGAGCTAAAGGGAAGCAGTAGAAACCATCACCTCTATAAGCACCATGTAAATAGAAGAAAGGTTGTTTGGCACCACCGTTTTGAACGGCTATCATAGAGGGTTGAGAGGGCCGCAATAACTGAGAAGTACCATCATCTTCAAGTTGAAGCACTTGGGCAAGCTGTTCGATGGTTGGTTCAGCAAAGAAGGTAGAGAGCGAGAGCTTTTTACCAAAGGCTTGCCGTATGCGGTTGAGCAACCGTACCGCCAATAGAGAATGACCGCCAAGGTAGAAAAAGTTATCGCGGATACCGATGGGACGGATGTCCAACACCTCTTCCCACAACTGCAACAGTTGGTACTCGACCATTGAGCGCGGTGCAACGAAGCTTCCCTCGGTCATAGTTATACTAGCATCTGGTTTTGGTAGCGCATGGCGATTCACTTTTCCATTGGGCAACAAAGGAAGTTCTGGCAACAGGACGAAGCAGGAAGGGACCATATAAAGAGGTAACTGCTCCTTCATATAATCGCGTAGGGTACTGATAGTAGCCTGCTGTCCCCTGTGGAGCGAGACATAGGCAGCTAGGCTCTTATCGTCAGCCTCTTGTTCGTAGGCTACCACGACGACCTCTCGCACAGCAGGATGCTGGTCTAACACGGCTTCGATCTCGCCTAGCTCTATACGCAGGCCACGAATCTTGACTTGGTGGTCTAGACGCCCAAGGTACTCGATTGTGCCATCTGTCAAGTAGCGCACCAAGTCTCCTGTCTTGTAGAGACGCGCTATTGGGTCGGACCTGAAGGGGTGATGAACAAAGCGTTCGGCGGTCAGTTCAGGACGATTCAAGTAGCCGCGCCCAACACCAATACCTCCGATGTAGAGTTCTCCTGGCACTCCAATCGGAACAGGATGTAGGTGGAGGTCCAGAATATAGAGGTCGGTGTTGGCAATCGGTTTGCCTATTGGTACAACCAAGCGCTTCCCATTGCGTTCACACGCCCAATACGTCACATCGACTGCGGCCTCGGTGGGGCCATATAAGTTATGCAATTCGGCTCCTAGTCGTTCAAAGAAGCGTTGTTGAAGCTCAAAGGAGAGGGCTTCGCCACTACAGATGACGCGCGTGAGACTCGTACAGGTCTCGATGTGTGGCTCTTGCAGGAAGATACGCAGCATCGAGGGGACGAAATGCAATGTAGTGATGCGTTGCTCTCGAATCAACTCAACAAGATAGGCACTATCCCGATGACCTTCAGGACGAGCTACCACCAGACGCGCACCAATCATCAACGGCCAGAAGAACTCCCAGACCGAGACATCGAAGCTAAATGGAGTTTTTTGCATCACACCTTCGCCAACCTGAAGCTGGTAGGCGTCCTGCATCCATAGGAGGCGATTGCAAATGCCTTGATGGGTGTTCATCGCTCCTTTGGGTTTGCCCGTCGAGCCGGAAGTGTAAATCATGTAAGCCAGATGATGCGGCTCAACTTCACTAACTGGCCTTTCAGGAGAGTGCCCGGCTATTCTATTCCACTCGCTATCCACACACACCACTTGCGTATCTGATGAAGTTAGCATCGTCTGCAACCGCTCTTGGCTCAAGAGCAGAGGCATCTGAGCATCCTGGAGCATGTATGTGAGTCGTTCGGGGGGATAGTTGGGGTCTAGTGGTACATACGCGCCCCCCGCTTTAAGGATGGCGAGCAGACTGATCACCATTTCCAATGATCGCTCCATGCATACACCAACCAGAATGTCTGGTCTTATCCCTTGCTGTTGTAGAAAGTGCGCCAGTTGGTTCGCTTTGCTATCCAGCTCGCGATAGGTCAAGCACTCTTGCTCAAAGATGACTGCCACCGCATCGGGAGTGCGTTCTACCTGGGCTTCCACTAGTTGGTGTAGACACACATCTTGTGAATAGGCAATCGCTGTATCGTTCCATTCCACAAGAAGTTGATGACGTTCGGTTTCTGTCAGAAGAGGTAACTCCGACACATGAGAGTCAGGATTGGCAACTATGGCTTCCAGTAATACCTGTAGATGACCAGCCATCCGAGCAATAGTCGAGGGATCGAATAGTTCGGTGCGATACTCGAAATGGCCGATCAATCCTTCGGGTTGGTCTTCTATATTGAGGGTCAGATCGAACTTAGCCGCTCCCGTATCAGCTGCTATGTGAGTAGATTTCCATCGCGGTAGAAGTGTTGACTGCGGTGGACTAAAGGAGAGCATCACTTGGAAGAACGGGTTAAGGTTGAGTACACGATCCGGTTGTAGTTCCTTCACCAGTAACTCGAAGGGGATGTCCTGGTGAGCGTAAGCTTCTAAAACTATTTTTCGCACCTGCTCTAACAAATGCCGAAAGCTGGGGTCGCTCGTCAGATCCGTTCGTAGTACAAGAGTATTGACGAAGAAACCAATGAGGTCTTCGCTCTCCACGTGGCTTCGTCCTGCACTCACACTGCCAATTACATTATCGACTTGTCCAGTATAGCGATACAGTAGCGTTTGGAAGGCCGCGACCAGCGTCATATACAGGCTAACACCTTCCCCCTTACTGAATGATTTGAGTGCTTCACTGAGTGAGCGAGGAAGTCGTAAGCTATACGTGGCTCCTTGAGAAGTAAGCATCACAGAGCGTGGACGATCAGTGTGTAACTCCGACTGCATAGCTACGTTCGCAAGCTGCTGTTTCCAGTAGGCGAGTTGGCTACTAAATCTGCCTTCACGCAGCTGAGCTTGTTGCCAGAGCGCAAAATCGCTGTACTGAATAGGCAAACGTGACAAGGAGGCAGAGCGACCAACTGAAAAATCGTTGTAGAGCGTCGCCAGTTCCTGGAGGAGGACCTCTGTAGACCACCCATCAAAAATGATATGGTGAAATGTCATGACGAGCAGGTAGCTTTCTGGTCCCAGTTGTAGTAATAGGCTTCGTAGTAATGGTCCCTCTGTCAAATCAAAGGGTCGCCGCACGTCCTCAGTTGCCAGACGTAGCACTTCTGCCTCTTGCTCACCAACACCTATGTGCTGTATATTCATGGTGACGAGTGGCAAGGAGAGAGCAGGAGCTATCTCCTGCATTGGCTGCCCATCTACTATCACGAATGTGGTTCGCAAAGTGTCGTGCCGTTGAATAAGTGCCTGAATGCTTTGTTCAAGTGATAGACCATCAAGAGAAGTATCCACGCGCAGGAACACAGGAAGGTTGTAGGACACATCCTCTGGATCGAGCTGATGTAGGAACCAGAGACTTTGCTGATTCAACGAGAGCGGAAATAGAGATCGCTTTTCTGATTTGCCTTGCTTGTTCATACGTTGTACAATGGTCTCCACTTCTCTATTCTGGCTTTGCATCCTCTCAACGACCTCAGCAAGTTGGGCAATCGTTGGAGTCTCGAAAAAGCTGTTTAGAGGTATATCTACCTGCATAGTAGCGTTGAGGCGTGAACTCACCTTCACGGCAAGGAGAGAGCTACCACCTAGCTCGAAGAAGTTATCGTAGATGCTTACCTCATCTATTTTGAACACTTCTGCCCAAATATTACTGAGTTGCTCCTCCGTCTTTGTTCTGGGGAGAGCAAGAGGTTCCTGCCTGTCAAGATACTCGGAACGCTGTGTGGTAATAGCTTGTAGTACTTGCTGGACTGTATTCAGTTGTGTGGCAATATCAAGCAAGAGAAGATTTTTCGTTTGAGAATGTGTAACTGAAGAGGCCGCCGCTTGAGTGACAACCTTATTGCCCTTTTCACTCTGTGCTTTATGGGCTTCGTCGGAGAACTCAACTCGTTGAGAAGATGGTTTATATGTGAAACCTATCAACGCCTCTGTGGGAAAGATGAACCGCCATTTGTCTTGAGAGGAGCGTTCAATAAGCGCATCCGTACTCTCCAAAAATTCACGAGCTGGGACATTCTTAGCAGTAGGAACAAAAGAAACGGAAACGGTACCTATGCCTCGTTCCTGAGCAATTTCGCCTAGCCTTGCCAATATTCGATGCTCTACACCTCGTCCTAGTACACGACAACTCAATAAAAAGGTGTCTACCTCAATCTGTTGTGAATCTGTTGTGAAGAGAAGCACTCCCACGAGACCGTAATTTCCAAAACGGTCGCTCACCTCTACCGTCAGACATTCTCCACTCTTCTCTACATCTGTCGAGCAGAATTGGCGAATCTCGCCCTCCGTGCGGCGAACAGTAGTACAATTAAATTGATTGGTGCGTTGTGTCAGTTGCGCAACACGCCTAAGCTGGGAATCTTGCAATGGAACGATAGCAATACGCACATCTAAATTTGTTAGGAAATCTTCTAACGTGAACGACTCTCTCTGAAGTGCTTGACGCTGAACTTGCTGTTTATAGAGCAATGTACGCTTTTTATCCTCGTCTGTAACCTTCAAATGATCAAAAGCCCAGAAATGTTGGAGTTGGTGTGGAAACTGATTTATGTTCGGGGGCAGAGGTAAAGTGAGTATTTCAGGATAACTTGCTTGCACTTCAGCACATTCCAATGGACTGTCGTCTATAAAGATAAAGCTCTCTAATGAAAGTTGTAATTCTTCAGCAAGAGCGCGAAGATTCTGTGACTTAGATTGCCAATTGATGCGCCAGGACACAATATGCTCGCGCTTGAGCGGCATGTCTGGATGATTAGCAAACACCGCAAATACATCCTGCTCGTTATTTTTACTACATAGGCATAGAAGCATTCCAGCCTTTTGTTGAGCCACCAGAAACTCCTGAAATTGCATTCTGACTGGATCAATACACACGCCCTCTGGTCCATCCTCACCGCAAATACCTTGCCATAGCGTCTGATCACAGTCAAGGGCAATAACCTTATAAGGAGTAGTGGTCAATGAGTAGAGTGTACGTGCAATAAGTGTACCAAGAGCGGAGAAAAAGAGCGATGTGAATGGAATATGACCTTCTCTATCTCCGTAGGAATCATAGAAGTCCGAGACGGGATACATCGTCATTATCTCAGTGCTTTTGACAATATAGACACTACTCATATCTGCCAAGTCCGTTGTCAACTGCTCTTCCATATGTGCAAAGAACGATTGTAGGCGTGTGTTCTCAGCAACGAGTGGTGAGGCAGGACATATGCAGACGAGGTATGAAGTAGCCGAACGCTCAACTGCTGTCCGCAATGTTTGCGCTAATTTAGATACATATTCTTGAATAATATTGGCTTCAGTTATCTCTTCTTGGTCCGTATCTATTCCAAAACGTTGCCAGTCCTCAAAGCGGAGAAGTAGTACATTGATACCTTGTTGATTATGAGAAAGAAGGCTAGTTGGATCGAGCACCTGTTGAAAAATCTGATTATATGGTGCGAACTCGATAGTAGTAGGAATGTTCAACTTCCGCATCCAATAGACGAGGGCATCCTCTATTGGCTCTGCAGTGAAGGTTGCGGTAATAGTAATGGTCTGTTGTTCGACTACTGAAGGCTTGCTTGAGAAATTGTTCCCTACAATCTGGTCTACTGGCTCGCCGTGAGTGACCAATACAGTCATAATAATATCTCCTCGAAAGGCTTAGGGCTTGTAGAAACGTTACCAACTCTAAAAATATAGCTACTTTTGGAATGAAAAATGAGTTGGTCTATGAGTGAAAGTTTCTGCAATGTTGGAAAGTATATATTTGCTTTGCAAGCATACTTCTATCTAAAGGAAGAACCTACTTACAAATATTTAGCAATGAGTTTTACTTGATTGTGTGCGAATATTCATATTTTTGCTACTAGAATGACCTTTTTTGTAGTAGAAAATATGAAGAAAAGTAGTACTATAGATATTGTTAGACTTCCCCCCCTAATATAGATGAACTTCTATTATGACGTGATGTCATTGATAGAATTGTGTACAGAATGCAGTATAACAGATGCCCAAATAAATTTGTTGATAAAAAGGTTGCGATTCTGTTAAGAACAAAGATACAAAGTAAATAATTCATCACCTAAGTTTCGAGATGTAGCGCATTGACCACTTCCCTTTTCACTTCCTTAGACCTTATCCGAAAACCTATGATACAATACAACCAGGTGAACAAGAACGATGGCACGAACACGACCCTGGGAAGTCAGCGATGAATTATGGGAGCGAGTACGCCCCTGGTACCACCACGTCCCCCTCATCCCAAAGGAGGTCGCCCAGCGGCAGATGATCGGCAGATGTTTGCCGCCATCGTGTATGTGTTGCGAACGGGTATTCAATGGAATGCGTTGCCCCGTGAGTTGGAAGCATCGAGCACCGTCTACGACCGCTTTCGGACTTGGGAAGCGCAAGGCTTCGCGCCACGCGTGTGTGGCAAGCCGAATTGCAGCACTATGATGAACTGGTCGGCATCGCCTGGGATTGACAAAGCATGGATAGCTCAACAGTCAAAGCCCCTTTCGCGCAAGCCGCCGTCGGACCCACTCCCACTAATCGCGGCAAACAAGGAACTAAGCGGAGCGTGTTGTGTGATCGTCGTGGACTTCCACTGGCCCTTGCCATTGAGGGAGCTAATCGACATGACAGCAAACTGCTGTTTCCTATTCTGAATGCTCTGCATTTTGCTCGTCCAGAACCAACGGTCATTGATCCGCAGAATCTATGCTTGGATGCGGCTTACGATCATGATCCCATTTATGGCGAGTTGTACGAACAGGGCTATGAACCTCATGTGCGGCTCAATCCCCAGTACCACAAATGGTATCAGCCTTCCCAGGACACTGCCAACAGTCTGGAACCCAGTAAAACGCCACGACGATGGGTCTTCGAACGGCTGTTCTCCTGGCTCAATCGCTGGCGTCGTCTCTTGATCCGTTGGGAAAAGCTGAGTGAGACGTATCACGCGTTTTTGCAGTTGGCTTGTGGACTCATTTGTTTTCATTACACCTCTCGTGTATCAGTTTTCGGATAAGGTCTTATAAATAGCTTGTTGAAGATTTAATACTATCGCATAAATTAGAGCTAAGTAGTTCTTGTGTAAAAAATATAAGCATTTTATTGTAAATATGTTTGTATTGCAAATATATTACAAAAGATTAGGTTGAGGAAATGTAACAGGACAGAAGAAATCTTAACCAAAAATCCATTGCCTTATTGATCTTTATTATATATTATCTAAAAATACAATTAAGTATTTAGATG
>CAXTWV010000037.1:0-23625 GCA_964248005.1 uncultured Ktedonobacteraceae bacterium
ACACTCGATATCGCGAGGCATACCGCTATCGCTCCAAACGGGAAACGGTATGTTGTTGCAACATACGATGATACGCTTTTGGGCCATGACATCGTAACCGCCGTCTACCCACAGCAGAATGATTACCTGACATTAGTACGTCTCACGGTCGTACAATTTACGAATAAGACTATAGATTCAGCAATACAACGGCATATCTCTACTGTGCAAGCTATTCAGCAAGGAAAAGTCGGCGACCTGAAAGACATTTCAGCGCAGTAAAAATGAGTTGTAAACTTCAGTCGAATTTCCCTTGACATATCGCCAATCTATTCGTATACTTAGAAAAGAAGGTGACTGCATAGACAGTTTCACTAACTTGTGTCAAAATTAACCTCTATCAACTCGCGCTTAGCGAAAGAAATCTCATGAAAGGGGAGTACATAGCATGATAGCAAACGCTTTGTGTATGTCGCGTTTACGCGGACTTGGTTTTAGCTCTAAGACAGTTTACAGCCATGCTATGCCCTTTAGCCTGCTTTCTTCTACCGCATATGGCAGTGGTGGCTCTTGCATCAATGTGTTCGTGCCGCCCACTTTGGAGGACCAAGGGATCAGTGTGTCCATTTTCAGAGGAGGTCCGCCTATTTTTAATGAATAGGCGTAGAGAAAAAGACTCTCTGAACCGTGGGCACTGGCGAAAAACATAATCCAGTCCCACGGTTTTTTGTTGGACTTTTCTCTATTGCCTACAACCGCTACCAACTCGACTTACGAGAGGAAGAATTAGTATGTAGCACTCCTAGAGCAATCTAGTTTATTGTACGAACGTACAGGTGTAAGGCTGTGCGTATGTCCGGTAAAACTATAAGCTAAACGTGTTATGCTTTGTAAGATACCCGTTGTTGTCACTCATTAGTCAGAAGGAGAACCACTCTTGGCTGTTCAAGAAAGTCATGACTTAACTATACATTCACATTTACTCGACAATATTGTTCTCGATACAACACAAGACGCAGTTGTGATCGAGGGCGTCTCAAAGATTTTCAAGAAGGACCGTCCATTGCTACATTGGTTTGGCAAGAAAGACGAGGAGAAGGAGAAGAAGCGCGAGGTGCGAGCTGTTGACGATATCACACTGACCATCAAGCATCGTGAGATCGTAGGCATACTTGGAGCAAACGGCTCTGGTAAATCAACGCTCATTCGTATCCTCTCAACGTTGCTTTTGCCTGACACTGGTACAGTACGCATCTTTGGCTACGATGTTGTGAAGGATGAACGCATGGTACAACGCTTGATTAACCGTGTCAGCGTCGAAGCATCTTTCTTCAAGAAACTGTCGCCAATGGAAAACCTGATGTATGCTGCCCGTCTCTATAACATGCCTGCTGCTGAGGCAAGAAGCAAAATTACCAGTATCCTGGTACGACTTGGTATCAAGCCTGATCGTATTGGACGCCCACTTGAGAACATGTCACGTGGTATGCAGCAGAAGGTTGCTATTGCGCGTGCGTTCTTGACATCGCCAATTGTTCTGCTCCTCGATGAGCCAACAACGGGTCTCGACCCGCGCTCGAAAATTGATGTACAGCGTTTCGTAGAGGAATTACGCGAACAACACGACGCAACCATCCTGATCACCACACATGACATGGATGAGGCGGAGGCACTCTGTGATCGGGTCGCGATCATTGTGCAAGGCAAAATTGTGGCACTTGGCACGACTAACGAACTCAAGCACACGGTCACAAGTCTGATGGGGCGCGATGAACTGGTATCTATGAACGAAGTGTTCATGCACTACACCGCCTCACATCGCATCACGCCGGAAGATATTCAACGTTATGGCAGTTGGGAAAAGGCTTTCGAGGCTATCGAAGCAGCCCGCGAAGAGGAAGAATAAGACCAGAAGGGAAGTATATATATGTCGAGTTTAATGCACCAGGGGCGTGCAACCTACGCGTTTTTCGAGCGTAACTGGAACCTGACCAAACGCTATTGGGCCTGGGAAGCTGTATGGTTGGTCTACAGCGTCGTGAACGCTATGTCTGTGACGTACATTGGTGTTGGTTCACACGTCCCGAACTTTATTCTGTACTTGGTCATTGGAACCGCCGTCTGGACCTATCTAAGTGTCACATTTGACGGTGTGACCGACATCATCAACATGGAACGTTGGGAAGGCACCATTGAATACACCTTCATGGCACCAATTTCGCGCTTCACGCATATGGTGGGAAGCTGTTTGTACGCAGTCGCACACGGGATGCTCTTTACCATCCTACAGCTAGGAGTGATGGCGTTTTTCTTTCATATCGACCTGAGTCACGCGAACTATGTAACAGCATTTCTAATATTGTTGCTCGGTAGTGTCTCGTTCATCGGGTTTGGTATCGCGACAGCATCGTTACCATTGCTGTACACAGAGAAGGGTATGCAAATGTCTTTCATTGTGCGTGCCATTATTCTGTTGGTGTCAGGCGTCTACTATCCGATATCCGTGCTGCCAATCTGGATGCAGCCACTCGCGCGTATCTCGCCTGCAACGTATGTCCTAGATGGCTTACGCTCAGGATTGATGAATGGGCAACCACTCTGGTCGCCGGAGGTTTGGAGTGTTACGTGGCCCCTTCTGCTCACTGGTGTTGTCAGTGTACCGTTGGGTATCTACATCTTTGGTATGGCGGAACGCTATGCCAAGCGTACAGGCAAGTTGAAACGTAACGGGTAATCAGCCTTTTTTGATGAATGTTGACCCATACAAACGTTTCCCAAATTCCACATTCGGTCATCAACATTTATCAGGGTATCCATGTTCCAACCAGATGAAAAGAATAGAGAAAGAGAGAGATATACATGCTTACTGCATCTTTGCCACGCGGCTTTGTGCTGCGTCGTCCAACGATGGACGATATAGAAGATATTCTGCATCTGACGCAGACATGTGAGATTGAGTTTGAAGGTCGCCCAGAAACGACACTGGAAGACATGCGTCTCTGGTTTCAGTCGCCAGATTTTACACTATCCACTGATGCATGGCTTGTGCTTTCACCAGAAGGGAAGGTCATTGCCTTTGCAAGTGTTGATTCCAACCAACACGTTCGCCTCTTTATTGGCGGCAATGTCCATCCCGACTATCGAGGGCGCGGTATCGGCACCCAACTTTTGAAGTTGAATGAAGAGCGTGCGCATCAGCATATAGCAGAAGCACCAGCAGACGCACGTGTCTCGATGTTGTCTTGGCTTCATGAAAGAGATGATGTCGCACGCCATTTACTTGAGAAGCACGATTACAAGCAAATACGCTCGTTCTGGCGCATGAAGATTGAGCTACATGAGGCACCACCAGTGCCACAATGGGCGGCAGGTATCACTGTACGAACGCTCGCCGAGAATCCGAGTCTCTTTCGAGCAGTTTTTGAGGCCGATGAAGATGCCTTCCAAGACCACTGGGGCCATATACCCAACAAGTTTGAAGAGTGGGAGCATTGGACACGAAAGCGTGAACACTTTGATCCCTCACTCTGGTTCCTGGCGATGGATGGCAACGAAATTGCAGCCGTTTCGCTCTGTGAGGACGAGAAAGGATGGGGAGGCTGGGTTCACTCGCTCGGTGTGCGCCGTCAATGGCGACGTAAAGGTATAGGAGAGGCACTACTGTACCAGTCCTTTGGCGAGTTTTACAGGCGCGGCATTCATGAAGTCTATCTTGGTGTTGATGCATCTAGCTTGACAGGAGCCACACGGCTCTATGAACGCGTAGGGATGCACATCGACCGTCGATCAGATACCTTTGAGAAAGAAATACGGGCAGGGAGGGAAATAAGTACGCAGTCCATCGAACCATAGAGCGTCTGTGTGCTAGCCTTCCTCTTCCTCCACAGTACGATAGGGGTAATGCGTTTTGCTGCAATGCCTCTATGGATGGAGAAATTTACGCTCATGATAGTACGTCTACATAATCTTTCAGCGCGTATCCCGACCTTACATGACGCAAAGGCTGTAACTGAACTGATGAGTGCATGTGATATCGCGAACTTTGGCGGTATCGACACAACAAAGGAGGACGTAGCAAAGGCATGGCAAACAACACCCCATTTCGATCTCAAAACCGACGCGTGGGTCATCGTCACGCGTAAAGGTCAGCTTGTCGGGTACGCTGATATCCGACTGGGCAGGACGCATGAGCAACTTGTGTGTTTCGTGCGTATCCATCCCAAATTCCGTGGTCGCGGTATTGGAACGCTGTTCACACTACTCATCGAAGAGCGAGCGCGTCAGCTTGCGTGCCATGCGCATCCAAGCAAGCGCGTCACCTTGAGTGTCACCGTTTGTGTCTGTAATCGGAGAGCACGTCAACTTCTTGAAAGAGAGGGCTACATGTCAGTAAAACGCTTCTGGCGTCTGTCCATCACCGATGGAGATACGCACGAGACCCTTACCGCCGATCTCAATGTCGATGTTCAGGACCTGTTCGACGCGTCCAACGGAGTTGAGCGCACTGGTCTCTATGTCGCGCGGCAGTACGAAGTCTATGAAAAAGAGCTACGCCCCGACGCCGAGGACTGCACCGACGAAGCTGCACCAAGCAAAATTGATGAACCGTTAACCGTATAGTGAAATATGTAGGGGAGACCCTCGCGGTCTCCCTGCCCTTCTTATCAAGCAAAGGAAGGATTTGTGCAATGACCTCCATACCTATAGCACCAGCGCAATTGTCAGAAAACGAGACACCGCTTGTCAATATTCTCGGCGAAAAAGTCGCTTTAGGACCTTCCATGCGTAGTCAGATGCCGACTATTTATCGCTGGTCAAACGATTTTCGTGTTTCAGTACTCTCAGGCGATCCGCTACGTCCTGTGACACTAGAATCCCTCTATGCAGAATACGACCGTCAAAACACGAAGGAGGAGCCAACCCAAAAGTGGGTAGAGTTCTCCATGTACGAGCGAGTAAGTATGCGCTTCATCGGTCTCACGAGTTTACGGCATCTTAACCACCGCAACCGAACAGCAA
The DNA here is from genome assembly GCA_964248005.1 of uncultured Ktedonobacteraceae bacterium. Taxonomy (GTDB): domain Bacteria; phylum Chloroflexota; class Ktedonobacteria; order Ktedonobacterales; family Ktedonobacteraceae; genus JBBQVS01. The sequence goes on from CAXTWV010000037.1 coordinate 4,999, forward strand.
CCTTTGGTATACTCATTGGCGAGAAGGATTGTTGGTACAAAGGCTATGGAACTGAGGCAACAAAGCTTATGCTGGACTACGGCTTCACCGTATTAAACATGCATAATATTGATCTGACCACCTATGCGTATAATGAGGCTGCCCATAAAGCCTATCTCAAAGCTGGCTTCCGTGAGATCGGTAGGCGGCGTCAAGCCCATCGTTGGCGAGACCGAGTGTATGACGAAGTGATTATGGACTGTCTGGCAACAGAGTTTGAAGGCGTAAGAACATCAGTGCTGGAATTGCCATAATGTGTTAGCAACTGTAGGGGTCTCATTCATTACACCCTCGTTCGGCTCGTAGAGCGGTAGGAGGGTGTAATAAACAAGCACTTATTGAATAACAACAATATCGTAGAAAGGTGTATATACATGTCTTCTATCCTTATCATAGGAGCAAGCGGCAATGTTGGCAGTGAGGTTGCGAAGTGTCTCACACAAAAGAATATTCCTTTTCTTATCACAACTCATCGCCAGGAAGAGGCTAGCGCGGAAAAGATATACTTTGATATTGAGCAAGTGCATACGTTTCTCCCTGCATTCGAGGGCGTTGAAAAGCTGTTCCTTATTCGTCCACCTCAAATATCGGATGCGAAAAAATATTTTCTTCCTCTGGTACAAGCTGCCAAACAACAGGGCATCAAGCATATCGTGTTTCTCTCCGTGCTTGGCGTTGAAAACATCAAATTTGTGCCACACGCCAAAATTGAACAATATATTCGCAACGCTGACATTCCCTATACCTTTCTCCGTCCCAGTTTCTTTACCCAGAACATTGTCAATCAACATGGCGATGAACTACGCAAAGACAACACGCTCTACGTTCCTGCTGGAAAAGGCAAAACGAGTTTTATTGATGTACGCGACATTGGCGAGGTTGGCGCGAAATGCCTTACAGAGTACGGACATCGAAACCATGCATATACCCTGACTGGCAGCGAAGCTCTCACCTATTATGATGTCGCAAATATCTTTTCAGAAGAGATAGGTCGCACGATCACCTACGCTCATCCTACATTATGGCAATTCAGAAAACACATGCTCGCAAAGGGTATCCCCTCGGCCTATGTGACGGTTATGTCTGTTATTTATTTGACCACTATGCTAGGGCTAGCCAGGCAAATAACGCCGGACCTGGCAAACCTGCTTGAGCGCACACCAAGAACTGTGCGCGAGTACGCACATGATTACCGAGAACAATTGTAAACATGGTCCCTACATCTTCCCACATCTGGTATCATGGAACAGTATGACAAAATAGAGAAAGAGAGTCACGTTTATTATGATCGTTTTAGGAATGTTTGCGCTGAGTACTGCAAGCGATAACGGGATGCGTTTTGTCTTGCTCGCCTTATTACTTGTTGCTGTCGTCCTTCTGCTTGCTGGCGCAACCATAGCGGTGATCACATGGCGCAGTCAGCGCAAACAGCAGCACCTAGAGAAAGAATTGACATAACATGGCTCGCCGTCCCTCTGTTGCTCCACTGCTCATAGGTACCTTTATTCAGCGTCTGAACTCCGGTGCAAGCACAGTCATTTACGGACTTCTCCTGGTGCAAATAGCAGAGCATACAAAACACGCCATCACGAGTCTTCAAGTAGGATTGCTTCCTGTTATCTACTATATTTCAGAACTCGCGCTTGCGCCGCTCATGGGTAGTCTCAGCGATCATTTCGGACGTCGCCACTTTCTTATCCTTGGCCCACTACTCGGTTTGATACAGGTTGTGTTGCTTATCTTCACACCCAACACAAACGCTTTGTTCTATCTGTTGGCTCTACAAGTATTCGCAGGTATTTCAAGCGCGATCACTACTCCTGTCGTCCTGAGTTATCTCGCGGACTATACCGCTATTAATCAAAGACAGCGTATACGGGTGATGAGCTTTTACGAACTTGTCACCAGTGGAGGCATCGCCGTTGGTACTGTAGCTGGTGGTATTGCATGGGACCGCTTCGGACGCAACGCTTATCTACTCCTCGCCGCACTCTATTTTCTTGTCGCTGTGTGCATGTATCTTGCACCAGTCGTCAACCAGATTGTCGAGCGCAGAACATTCGTGGTCATTGTCAGCCATTATTGGAGCATTTTGCGTACTCCACGTCTCTTCATCTTTATGCCCGCGTGGATATGTATTTCAGCATTAGTAGGCGTCTGGTTCGGCTCACAACTCACGTTCATCCTCTCCAGCCCTGTTCACAATCCACAGCAAGTTCTAATGGGAAGTACAAGCGGCCCCGGCGGTGGTCATCGTCTCAGCTTGATCCTTGGCGGCTATGTCCTCTACTTTGGTCTGTGTCTCTTGTTCTGGGCCTTTTTCCTGAATAAAGTTCCACGTCTACGCCTTATGCTGACCTCAATCGCAGGGGTGTTTCTCGCGTGTATCGCGCTTGCGGCAATCAACCACCGTACCGATGATAGCTTGCTCTTTCTATGGATTGCTCTACTCATGATTGGCGTCTTCGCTGAAACCAGCTTTGCACCTTCTGCCCTTGCCTATCTGGCTGACATCTCGGAAGAGGCCGCGAAAGACCGAGGCTTACTCATGGGTCTATACTCGATCTTTCTTGGCCTCGGTCAAATCATCGGCGGCGGCTTTGGTGGTATCTTCGCCCGTGCCTTCGGTTTCGATGGCCTGATTTACCTAACCGCTTTGTTGGCATGTGTCGCGCTACCTTCGTTGTTATGGTTGGCACGATATGAGCGGAAAGCAACATCCGTCTATTTAGCAAAGTCTTAATGAACTTTCGCAACATGCGTTTAGCAAAAAACAGAGGTGCAAGATTGTGAAGTCTATGCTCACCATTCGTGGCGAGCATAGACTTCACAATCTTGTATATAACTTCACCTGGACTTCTACTGCAATTTCTTGCTCTTTCAATGTTACGCTGCCAGACGCTTTGTTTGTGCTGATAAGAAGTGTGAGCGCAGTACTCAACCACCAGATGGGGTTTGCCACTTGCAAGTTCTCATATCCCAGTTTCTCGATGTGCCCACAGACGTGCGAGCAACATGAGCGACCAGATGGTGTCAGCGTTGGTTGCTAAGCGCTCAATGAGGCCAGCATATTCGGCGAACACACTGTGTGGGTTCAGGGCGACACCGAAGATAGGCATCAAAACCATCGGCAGGAGGCCACAAGCCACCGAAAATGTCACCCAACCACGCCAAAGAGGGTGTTTCCAGAAGCGTCGGGCGATGACAAATAAGCCAATAGTCATGGCCTCCACGATCACTACAAGGAAGACTGTATGAAGTGGGTCCTGTGTGAAGATCGCAATAGCAATGAGTCCCACTCCTTCAATACCACGAATGATGGGATACCAGGTCGCGCACACACCTCCTGCGAGTATCTTGCGCCAGACAAAAGCCGACCAGAGGACGCTTACTCCGCAGAGGGCAAAATTGATCTGCTGTATCCATCCATATGGACCATGGCAGAGTGCGCTGATGGTTTGCTGCAAGGCATTATAGCCGGGACGGGTCGCACCCTCAATCAGATAGATGATCGGAAACAGTACAGTACCAGCAACCCCATAGGTAAGCCACAGCAGAAGCGTCTGAGGAATGGGGGGGCAAACTGTGGGATTTGCTTCGATTTGTACGGATGAGACCGGTTGGCTCGTGGGCAATAGACGATCAGGCATGTCATTCATTGATTTACCTCCATATGCTTTTTCATCGCATTTCAGTCCTCTCGACACTTCTCAATGTACTGGAAAGAGCCTCTAGCGTGTAGTGGAGAACATCATGAATTTGAGATGACAAATGTCATATGTGATATGCTGAACAAAAGCCAAGAACAGTCCTTTTGTTAGAAAAACCATCTGAGAGGGTACCATCATGTCGCAAGAAATTATTCCACTGCTAGAAGTAGACGACGTGAAAATTACAACAATCATGGATAATAGCTTTGATATGCTCATGACTAGTACAAGCGTCGCTCAACGTGCGAGGCTAGGTCCTAACCCTTTCGAGCGTCAGCTTCCCATCGCCGAACATGGTTTTTCAGTCCTTGTCACAGTGCAAAGTGGTGAAAAGCGCGGTACAATCCTCTTCGATACAGGACTCAATCCTAGAAACGTCTTATACAACATCGACGCACTAGAAGTGGATGTAGCAGATATACAAGCAATTGTGCTTAGTCATGGACATGCTGACCACGCAATGGGTCTATCTGGCTTTGTACAACGTTTGGGAAGTCGCAATATGCCGCTTATTCTCCATCCCGATGCCTATCTTGAACGCAAGATAATTCTACCCAATGGTGACGAATCTTATCTTCCGCCTCCGCGCAAATCGGACCTACTACGCGAACATATTCAAGTGATTGAAGAGGTGGGACCCTCTATGCTTATCGAAGAAATGGTGCTGATTTCAGGAGAGGTTACACGCACAACAAGCTTCGAGAAAGGTTTTCCCGTTCACTATGCCAAGCATGACTCCGAATGGACACCAGATCCACTCATTCACGACGACCAGTGTGCTATTCTCCATGTGCGGAACAAAGGGTTGGTGATTGTGACAGGCTGCGGTCATTCTGGTATCATCAACGTTATCCGCAATGCACAAGCACTTACAGGCATACAAACTGTCTATGCCGTAATCGGTGGTTTTCATCTGACGGGAGCCTTATTTGACCCCATCATTCCCGCAACTATCACCGCATTACAGGAAATCAATCCGCAATATCTTGTTCCAGGGCACTGCACAGGCTGGTCTGCTACCCATCAAATCGCTCGTACATTTCCAAACGCTTTCATCGCCAATAGCGTCGGCACTACGTATCATCTGTAGTAGTCTATTAATCGTCGGTAGTCAAACCCCAGTACGGGTCTGCTTCAGCACACCTTCATGCTTGCTGACCACATCTAAGGGATTTCTACCATGACTTGTATAAACTCAACTCTATTGCCAAATGGGTCGCGTATCTCGAACCGCTTGAAACCAGCAAACGGTATCGAGTCACCGATCTCAACGCCGTTTTCTTGTAGTCTTTTCTGCCATGCCTCAATATTGTCAACCTGATAGGCAAGGTGTGCCTTCGTCGCTGTCCGCTCAACGCCATCTTCAACGCCCACATGTACTTGTTGCGGTCCGACCTGGAGCCAGAAGCCGCCACGTCCTTGTAATGATGCTGGCTTCTCGACTTCGGGGAGTCCCAGCAAATCACAATAAAATTGTCGTCCCTGTACTTCTGCACCTCGTGGAATCGTAATTTGTGCATGATGTAGACCAAGAATGCTCACGACTACTTTTCCTGTTGCGTCGGGGGCATTTTCGAGGCGGAGATATGGAATGTGCCAAGCACGCGAGCCACCATCACTTTTTCCTCGCCTCGGAGATTATAGACCGTTGACTCCATGACAGCCGTTGAGCGTCCACGATGCACGATGATGCCTTCTGCTGAAAGCTCACCCGTCACTACGGGTGCGATATAGTTGATCTTGGCTTCAATCGTGCTAAAGCGCGTGCCTATTGGCAAGACCGAAATCAACGCCATCGACATCGCAGTATCAGCAAGAGTAAAAATCACACCACCGTGTACAATCTGTTGTGGATGCATCAAGCGTGCATCGACCTGAATACCGACTTCCCCTATACCATCTCCAGCTTTTTTTAGCTGCATTCCAATCAGTTGAAAGTAGCCAGCTCGTTGTACATTCGCACGTACATCTTCCAGTGTCATCAACGGTTCTTCGGCTTGTGTCATGAGTACAATTTATCTCCCACGCATAATACGCTCGATATCACGTTTAGCATCGCGCTCCGCGATAGCTTCACGCTTATCATACAACTTTTTACCTCGACAAAGCCCCAACTCTATCTTGGCCTTGCCTCCCTTGAGATACAACTTGAGTGGAATAAGCGTCAAGCCCTTGGTCTCAACCTTTGCCTGTAATTGCTCAATCTCTTTCCGATGCAGTAACAACTTGCGATTGCGCATCGGCTCATGATTATAGCGATTGCCCTGCTCATAGATGGCGATGTGTGCGTTTTCCAACCAAATCTCATCCTTGCGAGCCATCGCGTAGGCACCACGCAAGTTGACCTTACCATCCCGAATAGACTTAATCTCGGTACCAACCAGCGAGATACCAGCCTCTACCGTGCGCTCAACAAAGTAATCGTGATACGCCTGCCGATTGACTGCAATAACCTTGATCGCAGGAGCCTCTTTGTTCGCGCTATCCGCGTATTTTTGTTCTGTTTTGTTTGCTGCTTTTGCCATGAAAAACTCCTATAATAGGACGTATATCTGCTGTCTGCGTTTGAATTTTGCACACTGCAGGAATATCAGACATGTGCAATTTATGCTAAAAACACATGCGTGATGTATAATTATTACATAATACAACACCTGTATACAGGGGTCGAGAGGCTTTAAGAAGATCTAAGGAGGCATAGTGCTTATGTTGACACAATACATTAAGGCTGCAATGCGACACGCAAAGTATGAAATCTTGTTATCTGATAGTACGTTTTATGGAGAAATTCCAGACTGTAATGGTGTGTATGCAAATGCGACAACGTTAGAAGAGTGTCGTGAGGAGTTAGAAGAAGTGCTGGAGGAGTGGATTTTGTTACGTGTTGCGCAACACCTCCCTCTTCCCGTGATTGAGGGAAGAGAATTGGCTATCAAGGAAGTAGCTTAATGCCTCACCTCGGACCAATAAAACGCAAAGACCTGATATATTATCTTAAGCAATTAGATTTTGAAGGTCCATATTCTGGTGGGAAGCATCAGTTTATGATAAAGGGAAACTTGAGTATTACAATACCTAATCCACATAAAGGCGATATCGGCACGGACTTTTTAGTGAAAATACTGAGGCAAGCCAAAGTGAGTAAGGAAGAGTGGGAGAAACTTTAATCGGTAGCCTTTGTCTCATTTCTTCAGACTATTAGAGCAGGGCTTTTTGGGACTACTAAAAGGCTCTATATATGTTACCCCTCTTCTCATCCGTATGCGTCTACAGCGTGGAGCAATATTTCCCAAGTCTCCTAACACTATAATTTGGTGTTTTCTATAGAAAGGCATTATCATGTTCTACCATCTTGGCAAGATTGCCACCCGCTTTCGCTGGTTGATTGTGGGCTTGTGGATGGTCGCGGTCGCCGTTGCGTTGCCATTTGCTCCACAGGCCAGTCAGGTGCTGCAATCTGGCGGCTTTATCAGCCCTGACGCCGAATCGCAACGAGCTATTAATGTACTCACACAAAAACTGCATCTTGACCAAACCATTGTGCAGGTGATCTTTACCAGCAAAACTTACACGGCTGATGACCCACGTTTCATTCAAGAATCACAACAGGCTCTTGCCCATGTCCAGAACTGGTCGCAAACTGCGCAGATTATCTCGTTTACAGATAATCCACGTCAAATTTCACTAGATCGTTACGCGGCCTACGTGAACGTCTTACTCAAACCAGACCCCGACACCGCAGCCAAGCTGTTGCCTCAATTGTCACAGAAGATACAAAAAGTTCCCGACCTACAATATAGTGTCGGTGGTGGCCCTGTCTTCTATAACGATATTCAGACCGTGAGTGAAGATGATTTACGTCGTGCGGAATTGCTCGCGTTCCCCTTTGCTATCATCGCGTTATTGTTTGTCTTTCGCTCAGTGATTGCCGCGATCCTTCCAGCATTTGTGGGTGGTTTTGCTGTAGTCGTCGCACTCGCACTTATCTTTGCCATCGGACATGTCACGCCGCTCTCAATTTTCGTATTAAACATCACAACCCTCTTTGGGTTAGGGCTTGGCGTTGACTACTCGCTCTTTATGGTCAGTCGTTTCCGAGAAGAGATTGCGCATGGACGTAGCATTGATGAAGCAGTGGTGCTGACCGTTGCCACTGCTGGACGTGCAGTCGCTTTCTCTGGACTTACCGTCTCTATTGGTCTGCTTGGACTTGTCTTCTTCCACATCAACATGCTGCATTCCGTTGGTCTCGGTGGTATGCTCGTTGTATTATTAGCGGTATTAGCCGCTTTAACCTTGCTTCCCGCCCTGCTTTCGATTATCGGACTCAATGTCAACAAATGGCCTGTACGTTTTCCTCGCTTGTGGAAAGCAACGACACCCGCAACCGTCAATGGTGTTGTCGCACCGCATCACGGGTTCTGGTATCGCCTGTCGCATTTCGTCATGCGCTACCCTGTACGTGTGCTTGTGCCTGTCTTGCTTTTGTTGATTAGCTTTGGTCTACCCTTCTTAGGTGTGCGTTTCTCTGCTCCTGACGCATCCATCCTGCCACAGAATGTACCATCACGACAGGCATTTGATCTGTTAGCAAAACGCTTCAATGACCGTGAGACGACACCAATTCTGATGGCGGTGCAGACAAAGGGCGATGTAATGACGCCTACAAATATCAACAATCTCTACTACTACGTCAAACGTATCGAGGCAGACCCAAGCGTAGACCGTGTTGATAGCATTGTCAGTGCCGACCCACGTTTCACCCTTGAGCAATATCAGCTCATCTATACACATCCAAAGTTGATCGCCGACCCGTACATAGCAGCATTGGCAAAATCTTCCGTTGCTGGCAATACCACATTTGTGCAGGTTATCAGCAAGTATGGAATGCTTGACCCACGCTCACAAACATTGGTGCAAACTATTCGTAACACAACACCCGGAAACGGTATTACAACGCTTGTCGATGGTGGTACTGCGGCTGATATGGACTATGTGAGTTCACTGTATACCGACTTTCCATATGCACTTTTAGTGATTGCGGTTACGACCTATGTCGCGCTCTTGCTCTTGTTCCGCTCAGTCTTGTTGCCGCTCAAAGCTATCATCATGAACACGCTATCTATCGCGGCCTGTTATGGGGCGTTAGTAGTCATTTTCCAGAATGGCTTTTTGCATCAGCTACTCAACTTCACTCCGCTTGGCTTTGTAGAGGCATCCAGTCCTATCTTGTTATTCTGTACCATCTTTGGACTCTCGATGGACTATGAAGTCTTCCTGCTGTCACGAGTGCAAGAGGCATTCTGGCAGACGGGCAACAACACGCGTGCTGTGGCATTGGGCTTACAAAGAAGTGGCGGCATCATCACGAGTGCAGCCGTGATTGTGATTGTGGTCAGTTCGTGTTTTATCACCGCGAACATGATTATCGTGAAGGCACTCGGTCTCGGTATGGCTCTTGCCGTATTGATTGATGCCACGCTTGTACGTGGCTTGCTTGTCCCTGCTACTATGCGCTTACTGGGCGACCTGAACTGGTGGCTCCCATTCTCCGGTGTGCAACGTCACCCACCGACGCTTGCGGAATACATGGTGACAGAAGAATCTGCATCTCCAGAAGAAGACCTGTTTCCCGACGCTACCAAGACAAATGCCGGCGTCGGAGGTGGCGAATAATGCATAAAGGTATACATACTCGTATGTTCAAGATACATTTCACACATAAGATGGCACTAGGAGGCATGCTCCTGTTAACGCTGCTTGTACTTTCATCCTGCGGCTTTCCAGGCATTGTCTCGACTGCCGCACAACTCCCAACAGTTAAGACTACGACAACAGCCACGAGTCAACTACCACCCGTGCGCTTTCCACAAGATGAGGCCGCACATAATGATCTGACGGAATGGTGGTATTACACAGGTCATATGAACACAACCGATGCTAACGGTAAGCCACATACGTATGGGTTTGAACTGGTCATCTTCCAGGCATTGCGTAGTAGTTTTCCACCTGTCTATGCCTCGCACTTCGCTATTAGCGATGTCACACGTGGCGAGTTTCATTATGACCAGCGTCGCTTGCTTGAGCCACAAGCTGTTATTCCGAATGGAACCTCGACACGAGGCATTGATGTGCATGTTGGCGATTGGAGCATTCAAGGGCTAAACGGACTCGATCATCTGTCAGCAGAAATGCCCAATTACACAATGCGTATTGATTTGACTGGCCTGAAACCTGCCACGCTCCATAATGATACAGGGTTAATTACTTATGGGCCAGGAGGCTTTTCTTATTATTATTCACGTACACGTATGGCCCTTTCTGGCACATTGCTGGATCATAACCAGACAAAAAAAGTCACAGGTGAGGCGTGGATGGATCATCAGTGGGGCAACTTCCTCTCGCTCGGCGGCGGTGGTTGGGACTGGTATAGTATCCAATTGGGCAACAACACCGAAATGATGTTGTACTTCCTGCATGATGCCTCTGGTGCTACCACCTCGACCTACGCAGACTACATCGACGCTGCGGGTAAAGAGCATCTCTTGCCAACGAGTTCACTTCACTCAACCGTCCTTAACCATTGGACAAGCCCAGTAACAAAGGCAATTTATCCATCTGGGTGGCAACTTGCCATCAACGACCCTCAAGTCAAGGTGTCGCTAACGATCACGCCGCAACTGAAAGACCAGGAACTCGTCGTCTATCAATCAACGGGTAACAGCTACTGGGAGGGTGCAGTCAATATCCGGGGACAAAGCAACGGAAAAACTGTGCAAGGCCAAGGCTACATCGAGTTGACAGGGTATGCGCATGGGTAGTTGTATATGGTGCGTGCGGAATTGCGCCGTCTACATGTGGAAGGCTCTATTGCTCGCGCACCATATTTATTTTTCCGTCATCACCGTATAACCAGCCGTTTGTAGTTGTCCATTGACGACAACGAGATATTCCTGTTGCACTTTGTATGCACCTGTCTCATCGGGTGTAAGCGTGACATAGGCTAGCGTGTTCTGAAATAGCATATCGTATTGAATGTGCTTCTTGCCGTCTGGTGTGCGAAGTTGCAACATGTGTGTATCTAGCCCACCATAATTTGTGCGTGTGATGCGTGCTTGTCCCGTCACTAACTGCTCACTCTGAGGTGCTAGTGTATTTTGTAACGGCGTGGAAACGAATTGTAACAGCCGCGCCTTTGCTCTTGAATAAGAACGTTGCGCTTCCATCGCATATGAAAAGTGTACATCGCCTGAAAGCACGATGATATCGTGTGTGCGCTTCGTCAATAGCTGCACGAGTTCGCGCCATGTATCCGAGAAGAGCGGCCAGTGATCGAAGCTTGTACGTTGTGCAACTCTTTGTTGTATCCGTGCTATCCTTCTGCCAAGCCAGCGTACAGGTTGTGCCCAGAGTCGCAGACCCATCATGTATTCAGCAAGGCCAATCAATGGTGGCAACAAAACAGGTACTGAGGAAACGATTACTGAGGGGCGTGTATCATGCTTTTGCAACCATGTCACTACCTCTTGCATTTGTGTTTGACTGACAATACGCGTTGGTCCATAGATTGCATCTTGCTGTTGCGTGAAGATTGATGTGCGTTCTGAACGTGTATCGAGGACAAATAGTGGTGGCATTGTCGAAATCTCATAATGCCAACGTCCAGTTTGTTCACCATATACCTCGCGTTTGATGTGTGAGCGCAGTGTTTCAAGCATATCCTCGCCGCTCTGCTCTCCCTCTTGCATCAGACGTAGCAAGGGATACAGTGTATCATCTCTTTGTGTGAGATTACCCCAGCCTTGATAAACCCAGTATGCTATCAGCCCATCGACTAGCACCTGCTCCTGACCGTGTGCTAGCATCATAGCGCACCATTGTGGACTAATATTCCAATTATTGGTAATTTCATGATCGTCAAAAATCATGAACGTGGGGATACATGCGAGCACTTGCCGTACATCGCTATCCTGTGTCCACACATATTCGTACAGCAACGCGAACTCCTCAAATGTTTTCGCACCACTTTCGAGTTGTGGATACTGTCGCTTCACTTCCTGAGATGGCTGATCGGCATAAATTTGGTCGCCTATAAGCAAGAGAAGGTGAGGCCACACGGCTTCTTTTTGTGCATCGTGTTCTCGTAACCAGCGTCCAAAGGCACTTAACGCATCAACCTGTGGAGCAACAAACTTGCGACATGACCCATATGCGACTCGAAGCTGCCGAGGTGATATGGAGGAAGAGAGTGGTTCACGTAAATTGCTTTCATCGTCCTCGTCCATTGTGCGAAAGCAGGAAACAAGCGACTCATCAAGACGTTCTATGTGCTCTTCATGCTCTGTTTGCGTGACTATAGCTAGCCAATAGGTATACCATGTAGCAGGCCGTAGTCCTTGTAGTTGAGGGGCGACATAATGACGACCACCGAGCGTAATGGTATGTACGTGAACGTGTTGTAGTTGAGTCGTATTCGTGGCATCTATAGGTTGCGCATTGAGAAGAATAGTGCATGGATAGGGAAGCTCGGCCCAGATTACGACACTTGTTGCGTTCGTCGCACGAACGAGAGGACCAACGCGTAGATGTGGCATATCTATTCCTTTCGTGATGGGGTAGAATAGTCTTACAGAAGACATGTATAAGACATTTTTTATTATAGCGTATCATGAGAGCTTAAGCATGATATCATTAAAAAATTAAAAGCGTAAAAGATGTACCATAGTATAAATCGCTTAGTTAAAAGCCTTATACATGTAGAGAAGGAAATAGAACGAACATGTAACACAGAAAATAGAAGTCTTCACGTGCTATCTGTATATTTAAACGAATGGATTGATAAGGAAGAAAGATGTATGTCATGCTTGCTATACTATAGATAAGTTTGCTATCATCGACCACCTGAACGAAAACTGTTGACGTATGTACCTAACCATATGATATACTCTGTTGCAATGTACAAGATGTGTATCTCGTGTAGTATTTTGTAAAGAATATAAAACTACAATGTTTGTACAAAGTGTGTAAATTTGTCCTAAAACGTACTACTAGCAGATAAAGATGTGTGCAATAGGTTCGAGGAGATTGGGTCTAAATATGATAGGAACAGGAACAAACACACCATTGAATTCATCTGGTGACGCCTTACACGCTCCAGAAGAATTTGCCATTGTAGAGCGGGTTGCTCGCATTGTCTCAAGTGTGTATGGTGCGAAGCCTGATTATACACGACTCGCAGCTGAATTAGCGCAAGCAATTTCTTTTGACGTTTTTGGCATAGTACTTTTGCATCATGACCGGAAAGCTGTCCGGGTGACAGTGTGTCAACGGGAAAGTAGTAGCTTAAGCGAAAAGATGCAGCAGCAATGGGTCGCGCACTATCATCAACATCCTTTTACAGACTCTATGCTTGAACGTCTCTTTCATGAAACAGCCCTGACCGTCAAAGAGTATCCTCATGGGCTTGATGGTCCTCCGGCAGTATGTGGCGATGCACTCAGTAACTATCCTCGGCTTCATGCGACATGTATTGTACCACTGCGCACGAAAGACCGTATCCTGGGAACACTTGAACTTGGGAGTGTTACACCCGATATCTACGCAAACGCGTTTGTGCAGCGCTTGATTAGTGCTGTTGCGCAGGTGCTTGCCGCCGCTATTGAGCGCACACAACTCGAAGGAAGTGCCGAAATTCAAGATCGGCAGCGTCAAGCATTAAAAGACGTTTCCCGTGCTTTAACCTCAACAATGAACCTTTCGACTATTCTGACGCATATCACTGATGGTGTGGCAAAAGCACTCGATGTTGCTTCCGTAATCATTACACTAGATCAGCGTCAAGGAAGAGTGCATCTCGTTGCGCAATCTGGGCTTGATGAAGCGGTACTGAACACGGTCTTCAATGAGGAATTTGTGTTGACAGATCGTTGTATTGTTGGCAGCACACTACACATGAGACAACCATACATGTCAAACGATATCGAGAGGGATGAGCGTTTCCCTGCGAGTAGTGCATTAACATCCGCACTATCTATACACTCGATCCTCAGCTATCCGCTTGTCATCGAAAATACTATTTATGGTACACTTCTCCTTTGTTCGCCAGAAACGGGAGGGTTCACTCCGTTAAAATCTGACATCGTTGCGCTTTTCGCATCACAGGCGACTCTTGCCATTCATAACGCGACACTCTTAGAAGCAGCGCATCAGCGCAATCGCTTCCAAGACGCGATTACACAGTTAGAGCAAGCAGTATCATCGCACCAACTTTCTAAAGCGAAAGAGTATGCGCTCCTGACGCGTGTACGCGAAGAGGTGCAACGTACTTTTGGCATCAGCCTCACGAGTATGCTGCGTTTTGTGAGTGATAATTTGCTTGCAGACAGTCAACACGAAGTACGCACATGGATGCAAAAAGACGCGGAGAAGCAGATTGCTATGAATGCTGTGGAAGGAGTGAAGACACCATTTCTTGCCTTCAACCCGGCACACATAGTAGGCCAGGAACAGCGTCTTGATGCGAACGATACACTCTCATTCCTTACACAAACAACCCACGCTGTACTTACCCGCACAGGCATCGTTCGTGAGTTGAGTGCTTTGCTCATGCAGGTGCAACCCTCAACGAAAGGGATACAAGATGCATGGTTAGTAATTGATTTGCATGGTACGTGCATCTATATGAACCCTGTTGCCGAAGCCTTATGTCATGTGCAGTTGGTTGATATAGAAAAGACTCCTATGGTACTTGAACTGGTCTTCGCCACCCTCCTATCACACATACGTAACAGCGAAGAGGTTCTTCATTATTTACAAGACTTTACGCTCGGCAATCTGTACGAACAAGAATTACGCTGCATTGTCACATTGGAACCCCTTCATCCCCGCGTTCTGGAAAGCATTCAAAAGTACAATACAGAGGGGGCTGTTGTACAGAAAAGAGATGAAGGGCAAAAACGTGGTGGTACGTCACTCCTACGAACAATGTTATTAGAAAATGCGCCTTCCGATACCCACTACCTACTTACGCGTCATCCATTGCATAATCAGCAAGGACAGCTTACCGCGTATGCATTACAGGTGCGTGACATCACAACCCAGGTGCGCGATGAAAAAAATAAAGCCGCCTTGCTCTCTTCAGTATCGCACGATCTACGCACTCCTCTCACAACAATCAAGGCAGCCGTCACTGGCCTTTTGCAGACCGACATCCCGTGGGATGAGCAGATGCGACGCGAAATGCTTGAAGATATTGATGCCGAAACAGACCACTTGACGGTATTGGTAAGTGCATTAGTAGAAATGTCGCGTATCGAAATGGGGGCATTGATTCTGGAAAAAGAGTGGTGTGATATCACTGAAGTTATCTACGAAACACTCATCAAGGCCAAACGCATTCTTACCACACACAATGTAAAAACACAATTTCAAAGTTCTTTGCCTCTGCTCTTTATTGACCATGTGCAAATCGAGCGCGTCCTGTACAATCTTATCGAAAATGCCACGCGTCATAGCCCTGAAGAAGCTGAAATACGCATGTATGTCGATGTGGTTACAAACGAGTCTACACAAGCAATGGTACGCATACAGGTTGTTGATGAGGGCTGTGGTATTCCAGCATACGAGCAAGAACGTATCTTCAAGTCATTCTATGGCTTGCGCTCTCATGGAAGTGGTCTTGGCCTTGCGATTTGTAAAGGCATCATAGAAACACATCATGGACGTATCTGGGTTGAGCCTGCTGAAAAAGGCTCGTGTTTTATATTTACACTTCCTACCGAGCAATCGGTTGGCTAAGAAACATATCTAAATGGAAATAACCATATAAAGAAAGGGGGAAGCCGTGACAAAAACGAACGGAAAGCGCATTCTTGTCGTGGACGATGAACCACCGATACAGCGCATCTTGCGCCGTAGTTTGATGGTGAATGGGTATGAAGTGTTGGTAGCAGAAGATGGAAAACAAGCTATCGAAATAGCATCGCATCAACCGCTTGATTTGATGCTCCTTGACCTCTGTCTTCCGGGTGATCTTGATGGACTCGACGTGTGCAAATATGTACGCTCTTTTATACCTAAACTACCAATTATTGTTCTTTCCGCGCTCACCGAAGAAAAGCAAAAAGTTCGTGCGCTTGATCTCGGTGCTGACGACTATCTCACAAAGCCGTTTAGCAATGATGAACTGCAAGCACGTGTACGTGCGTGCCTTCGTCGTGTAAATGTTGCGGGGCAAGTGGATGAGCGAACACCTGAAACACTAAGTAGCGAAGATGGGCATATACATATGGATGTCGCAAGCCGACAGGTACGCGTAAGTGAACGAGACGTGCGGCTCACTCCTACAGAATTTGAACTGCTACATCAACTATTATTATACGCAGGAAGAGTCCTTACGCACCGTTCTTTACTACAAGCGGTCT
Source organism: uncultured Ktedonobacteraceae bacterium (assembly GCA_964248005.1). Taxonomy (GTDB): domain Bacteria; phylum Chloroflexota; class Ktedonobacteria; order Ktedonobacterales; family Ktedonobacteraceae; genus JBBQVS01. The sequence goes on from CAXTWV010000037.1 coordinate 21,170, forward strand.
GGGGACCTGAATATGGCGAAGAAGCTGACTATTTGCGCGTCTATATTCGGCAACTCAGGATAAAAGTAGAGGCAGACCCATCGCGCCCGAAATACATTTTAACCGATCCAGGTATTGGCTATGTTTTTCGTTCTCCTACTGAATTTTTGGGTACTTAATGGAATCTTAATGTGTTTTTATAGGCATTTCTAAGACTTTGCAGTACACTATAAACATGCTGACAATACATGTATATACAAAGTTCAAGTAGTGTATGAATATTTTGTATTTGTTCTTACTTATATCACTGTTGCTCTCTCTATTTTTCTGTGAGGAAGATGCGAGAATGTGATGGAGCTGTTCCAATCGCTTCGTGTACTGGTCACTGGACAACAGAATAATTTTTATCACGTGCTTTCTACAAACGTTCAGCATTGTGGCTATGACGTTACATGCTGTTCTGCTGATGCGTTATGGCAAGAAGAAATGCAAAAGGGGAAGCAGGCAGCGAACACTCTAGCAAAATGGCAAGCAGATGTGTTATTGTATGATCTTGATGATGTCGTTGATGTCTCCAGATTTCATACTTCTGCTGGTGAACTTCCCACATTCAGAGACAGAGAACAATTTTTGATTGCTTTGAGTAGTCGCTCTATTTCAATAAACCATTTCATCTTGAACAATTACTTGCGACCATCCAGCAAGTATGTCTGATAGATCAGAGTAGTACAACCGCTTTGTGCTGAGCAGTCGAGGAGCAAGGGGACGCCTTGTTGGAGTGGCTCTGCACGGATACGTCGGAAAAAAGGAACTGAGGAACAATGGAGCAACAAGACCGTATTATGGACGGAGATTTACAAACATTAGGTCTCCAATCCATCTTAAAAATGCTTGCGCTAAGTGGTAAGACGGGTAAACTACTCGTCTATTCAGGTCCTGAAACCCTTTCCGTCGATTTACGGCGTGGACAAATTGTCTCACTTCGCGAAGAAGGCGTTCCCCAGCCAGATATATTGGCAATGCTGTGTCTTATAGGCAAGTTACACCCCGCCCATGTACAGGAAATTCACGAATTATCGCAGGGCGATTTCCATGTGGCACTTTCTATGCTCGTTGAACGTGGCTTGATGAGCGCGAGCGAACGACAACAACGACTAGAATTTGCCGTAACGCAAGCCATAGGACATGCCTTACGTTGGGTGAATGGACGCTTTGCTTTTCACCGCATTCATCCACTTGATACCGCTATGCAACCACTAGACGTTGATTCCGTCCTCCTAGAAGCCTTACGTCAAGCTGATGAATGGGAAGAGATTAGTGCTGAAGGGGTGGTTCAACTTACACGTACTACTGTTGCACGCTGGCAACCGGAAGTTTCAAAAGATGTACGAAGCCTTGGTCTGGGCCAGGAAGAAGTGAATGTGCTTTGCCTCTCGACTGGTGATATCCCTTTACAAGCCGCTGCACAGGTCTTGATGATGCCAGAGGCACGTATCGCACGCATACTCGCCCGCCTGATTAACTTTAACTTGATAGAAGTCGTTGATACTGTCATGGAAACAGAATTACAGGGCGACCTTTCCAACATCATTATTAAATGTCAGTACACGCTAGCACATCAACGACAATCCTCTACGCCAGAGCAGCACCTGCTTGGTCTTATCACAACGCTCTGTGACTGCATCAATGGCTTGCTCATCCATCACGGACGTTATGCGAGAATACTTCGCGGACGCGGACAAGTCCCAACCACAGAAATTATGCGTTATCTGGAACGTCGCTTTGCACCACCCTTACAACTTCTATCAACGCAACGCTATCCCATTCTGGAAACCGCGAATTTCGTCGATGGTCAACTAGACTGTCGTGATATCCTTACATTAAACAAAGTTGTTCGTGGTGAACAGTTAGAAGAATTTTACTGGGAGGCCGTGCAGGGGCTTGCTGCATTTCTCCGTATGGTCTTTGACCAATTGCTTCGTGACGAGGTCGGAAACTCACACACGGGTCGTCAGTTGAACGTGGCATGGAAGATATTTCTTTCAGAGATTGACCAGGAAGTACAACACTACCAAACATATCGTGCTTATCGTACCGCGCAAGCCAACCGTGGGCGCAATGTGACAACGCAAGCGCAATCGCCCTCCATGGGCATTCTTCCACAGGGAAACAATCTATTAAGGGGTGAAGTAACAGACCAGGACGGCAACGCTTCCTGGTCCGTTGATACGCAAAGGAGGTCAATCTAATGGCAGAACCGACAGTACTCGTTGTTGACGATAGCCCAACAGTACGCAAAATTGTCCAGATGACACTGCAACGGGAACATATTCGCGTCATCACCGCGGGCGATGGTTTGAGTGCTCTTACATCTGTTGCCGACGAAATGCCAGCGGTTATTCTGCTTGACATTCAACTCCCTCGTATGGATGGGTACCATATTTGCCAGATAATACGCAAAAACTTGCAGTTTCGTC
>CAXTWV010000038.1:0-2504 GCA_964248005.1 uncultured Ktedonobacteraceae bacterium
CGGAGTCGGCGAACCAGTTGTCACGGAAGTAAAAGTGACCGGAGTGTTCGCCGCCGAAGATCGCGTTGAGCTTACGCATCTCAGCTTTGATGAACGAGTGTCCTACGCGCGTGCGCACAGCCTTGCCACCAAGACGCTCAATAAGTTCGGGAACGCTTTTGGAAACAATCAGGTTGTACAGGATGGTCGAGCCTGGATACTTACGTAACAGACTATTCGCCATGGCCTCCGTTACCTGTGAGCCATCTACAAGGTCGCCGTGCTCATCAACCGGAAACATACGATCTGCATCACCATCGAATGCGGCTCCCAAGTCTGCCCCTGTCTCGCGTACCTTTTTCTGCAAATCCACCATGTTTTCTGGCTCGATAGGACTTGCAGGATGATGCGGGAAGTTGCCATCAAGCTCGAAATAAAGTGGGATGAGTTCGCATGGCAGGTGTTGAAAGACGCGCGGAATCATCATACCAGCCATGCCGTTGCCAGCGTCGATGACGACTTTGAGCGGCTTAATCTTGCTTACGTCGATAAATGACAAGACGTGCTTGACATAATCATCGCTAATATCGCGCTGTGTCACGGTGCCTTTGTGTGCAGGCTCCGTGAAGTTGCCGCTTACCGCAAGATCACGAATATCTGCCAAGCCTGTTTCTTTGCTGATTGGTAGAGCCTGAGCGCGGCAGAACTTCAATCCGTTATACTTGCCAGGATTGTGAGATGCGGTAATCATGATACCAGCAGGATAATCAAACTTTCCTACCGCAAAATACAGACCATCGGTTGTAGTCAACCCAAGATCAACGGCATTCACACCCTGATTGGTAATGCCACGTAGGAGAGCCGCCGAGAGTTGTGGCGATGAAAGACGCATATCGCGTCCAACGGCAATTTCTGGCACATCGAGATATTGGGCGGCGGCGCGTCCGATAGTATAAGCAATATCATCGGTCAGGTCTTGTCCATAGATGCCACGGATGTCGTAGGCACTAAATATCTTGGGATTTACTTGTGTATGTGGGGTACTCATGAATAGTTTTTTCTCCAAATTTCTAATAATACCCAGGGGTCACCTGAGCTGCGAGGGTCGTAGATTTGCCCTACCTCAGCAAATTGAGATTTCGCAAAGGCGTTGCGGGCCGATGTGTTCGCCATTGCCGTTTCCGCGTAGATGCGCGAGATGCTCTGGAAGGTGAAGAGGTAGTGGACGAGTGCGCGAATAGCCTCTGCACCATAGCCTTTGCCCCAACTCGATTTTTCGCCTAGCCCCAAGCCAACTTCAACCTGGTTAAGACGACGGTCAATGTTGAAGTAGGTGATGGTTCCAATGGGAACATGGTGTTCATCTTCGATGATGAACCAGAACTGTCGTCCGTTGCTCAACACATAGTTTCGCTCGAATAATGGCACGAACTCCGCCATGCTATTTGAGTACGGACGGTGGGGATCGTAACGCCATACCTCGTCATCTCGCTCCCAACGAAAGACGTTTGCGGCGTCGCTAGATATCGGGCGGCGCACCGTGACACGTTCGCCATGTAACGGTAAACCTTGTGAATCTGTTGCTTTTTGTTGTATCTCTGTCATTATAGCAATTCCTGTGCAAAACTCGTACCAGCCGCTAATTTCTCAACACCAAACACCTGCGCTAATGTTTGTCCTAGATCAGCGAATGTTGAACGTGTGCCAAAATTGACGCCTGTGCGTAGTGATTGTCCATACGCTAGTAATGGCACGCATTCACGTGTGTGATCGGTGCCATGATATGTTGGATCAACGCCGTGATCGGCTGTGAAAAAGATGACATCATCAGGTCGCATCGCCTGCTGTACCTGCTCAAACCAGCTATCGACATCCCGTAACGCTTGCGCATAGCCCTGACTATCGCGGCGGTGTCCCCATAACATATCAAATTCTACCAGATTGACAAAAAGTAATCCCTCAAAGTTCCGTTTGAGCCACTGTAATGTTACATCCATACCATCATGATTTGTCTCTGTATGGTCAGCGTGTGTTAATCCTCGCCCAGCAAAGAGGTCTTCAATCTTGCCCAGACCAATAACATCTTTACCCGCTTTTTTCATCTGGTCGAGCAATGTTACGCCAAGTGGCGCAAGCGAAAAATCTCGTCGATGCTCTGTCCGTTTGAATGCTCCTGGTGTACCAAGAAATGGACGCGCTATGACACGCCCTACCGCGTTTTCACCTATAAGTAGGCCACGGGCAGTCTCGCACATCTTGTAGAGGGTTTCGAGTGGAATAATATCTTGGTGTGCGGCGACTTGAAACACACTATCAGCAGAGGTATAGAGGATAGGGAAGCCAGTACGCATATGCTCTTCACCAAACACCTGAATAATCTCGGTCCCCGATGCAACTGTATTGCCAATGACCTTGCGTCCAATCGCCTGTTCAAATTGTGCGACAAGCTCGGAGGGAAACCCGTGTGGATAGGTTGGCAGTGGTTTTTGTAAGACAACACCCGTCATTTCCCAATGTCCCGTTGT
>CAXTWV010000038.1:2604-12957 GCA_964248005.1 uncultured Ktedonobacteraceae bacterium
AGGAGTGCCTGTGTACCCATTTGTCCCACAAGATATGCCTCATCACGGTCAACGGGTGAAACATGCGTGGAGGACATGCGTTGTAGGTCTCCCGGCTTATCAAAGCGTGCGCGAAGCTTGAGCTGTTTCGTAACCAGATCGACAAGCGACTGACCCGCACCACTAAGCAGGGGGTGTTGAAAGGCATCGGTCCCTACTTGTCCAATAGAGCCAAGTGCCTGTCCCTTTACGTCACGGACCGTCTCGGCTACCGCAATCACGACGTAGCCAATACGACGATATACCTCTTCGACTTGCGCTAGAAATGAGTCGGTAGCAAACACATGTTCGGGTGGCAGGATAATATGTGGCGGATCAACATCATTCCGTTTACCTAATGCTGATGATGCAGTCAGCCAACCAGCGTCACGACCCATTGTCTCAATAATTTTGACCGGATAATGCCCCGGAATGGAGACGGTGTTCATCGTTGAGTCTATTGTAGCCTGTGCGATGAAACGTGCCGCGCTGCCGTAGCCGGGGCAGTGATCGGTAAAGGGAAGGTCGTTGTCGATGGTTTTGGGAACGCTAATGGTTTGCAGATCATAGCCGCTCTGCTGAGCGGCTTGCGCGATACGATGTGCTGTATCCGCTGAGTCGTTGCCACCGATATAGAGGACGTAACGCACGTTGTAACGGCGCAATATTTCTACGGCTCGTGCTGGGTCCTCTTCCTGCAACTTGTAGCGACACGAGCCAAGTGCCGCCGATGGGGTATAGAGAAGTTGTTGCCACAATGAAGAGGGTTGTTGACGTAGATCAACGATATCTTCTTTGAGGAGACCCTCAATACCATTTTTCATGCCATAGATGCCATCAATACGAGCATCTTTAAGGGCAGCATCGAATGCTCCAACGAGGCTTGCGTTAATGACGGCTGTGGCTCCTCCTGATTGCCCTATAATCAAATTGTCGCGTGCTGTTGCTGACAATGTATCTGTACCCCCAAAGGTTTGTTTTTTACATATGTTTCTACACGTCATTATAACAATTGCTGCATGTCACGTCGAGTAGTATGTATCTATCCACAAACTCTGGAACACTTCATTCCATAATGATATACCCGCCACACAAAAAAGTAGATGCTTTGCGTCTTCATAGCAGAGAGAGTTCTCTTTATGAAAAATTGGTTAAAAGCTATGAGAAGGAAGTAGTCGAATGAGACAATTCAACACTATGTTATCGTTCTTGAAAACACTATCCACACGCCGGACCGTTATCGGGATAGGGGTCATGTTTGTATGTATGATGCTTATGACGCTCGTTGCTGTTCCATCCGCCCATGCAGCCACAAAGACCGCACAGCATCCTGCAAGTGGTAGTGGTGCTAAAGTCTACATCCATATTGCTACAGCATCCAATAGTGCTGGCGACTATACTGATTTGGACAACAACGTCACGAACAACAATCCAAATGCAGTCGTCTTTGTTACGCCCAACTGGGCACCCTATCACGTCTATGACAATTCTCCGATTGGTGTCTGGTATCATGGTGGTCACTGGTCCATCTTCAACCAGAATCTCTCAGCGATTCCTCATGGAGCGGCCTTTAACGTGTATGCTCTACCAAATGCCAACTACTCAGGCATTTTCGTTCATACTGCCACTGCATTCAATAGTGCAGGCGATTACACTGACATTTACAACAGTGCCAGTAACAATAATCCTAATGTCTTGCTCCTGGTCACGCCCAACTGGGCACCCTATCACGTCTATGACAATCACCCGATTGGCGTCTGGTATCACAGTGGTCACTGGTCCATCTTCAATCAGGATAGAACTGCAATTCCAAATGGTGCCTCGTTCAACGTTTTTGTGGTTACGCGCAATGTCTATAGCACATCTCTTCACATTGCTAACAGATTGAACAGTGCTGGCGATTATACAGACCTAAATATTAGTGTGACGAACAACAATCCAAAAGCAGTCGTGTTTATCACGGCGAACTGGGTACCCTATCGTGTCTACAACAATCACAACACTGGCGTCTGGTTCCACAATGGTCGCTGGTCCATCTTTAATCAGGATTACGCACCTATTCCTAACAGAGCAGCTTTTAATGTTCTAGCTTCTGATGCACCGTATCCCGTTAGCTAAGCTTGTTTTTGAACGTATGACCCCTGTTATGAAAATTTTCATAGCAGGGGTCATACGTTAGACTCTCAGAACTACATTACCACTATCAGAACATCACCTTTATGCATCGCCTGATTCCCAATAACTTTACAAATCCCTCCCTACTAGATATACTGTACTTAGGTAGCAAGAATAGAAAGGACGTGTTCGAGTCGGTTGTCCAAATGGACGCAAGCAAACTATCTCGGCACGAACGCCAATGATTTAGGTTCTGCCACATCAACATCCATTCAAACTCAATAACAGCTCCATAGCAAATTTTTGCTGTGGCTATAAATAGGAGATGTTTTGTGTCAAAACTTGCTTCAAATTCAGGCTTCCTTGATGTACAGACTGCTTCCCTCTACTACGAAGTTGCTGGTGAAGGGTATCCTTTACTCTTGTTACATGCAGGCATTGCGGATAGCCGCATGTGGGATGAGCAGTTTCCTCTCTTTGCACAATACTACCGGACAATACGCTACGATCTACGTGGCTTTGGTCAATCTCAGTGGAATCCGGGAACGTTTGCTACATACGAAGACCCAGTAGCACTCTTCCACGCTCTCGACGTACAGAAAGCTCATGTTCTCGGTGTCTCATTCGGTAGCAAGATTGCTCTCGATTTCGCACTTGTTCACCCTGAACTGGTGGCTTCGCTCATCTTAGTTGCTCCTAGTGCTGGCGGTGAACAGCCATCAGAACAGATTCTCCATTTTTTTCAAGAGGAGGATGCTCTGGTTGAGAAAGGCGATCTGCAAGGGGCAACAGAACTAAATCTGCGCTTATGGGTTGATGGTCTACAGCGTACTCCTGAACAGGTGAATCCAACTGTGCGTCAGCGTGTCTACGACATGCAGTATCACGCTTTCACAGTTCCAATGCCTGAAGGGGCGGATGAGCAACAGGTTGAACCACCCGCAATCACACGCTTAGCAGAGATTCGAGTACCCACACTGATTATCGTCGGAGACCTCGATCTGCCTGAAAAACTGGACCTCTCTGAGCAGCTTGCTACTTCCATTTCAGGTGCAAAATTGGAGGTCATAGCAGGTGCGGCCCATATGGTGAGCATGGAGCAACCACAAAAATTCAACGATATCGTGCTGAATTTCTTAGGTAAGCTCTAACCTCTTTATCCCTTTGTGGGATGCTGAAACTTAGTAGGTGCAATTGATTGTGCCCTTTGAACACCGAACATGTTCAAAGGGCACAATCAATTGCACCTACTTTAGTCGGTTAACAATGGTAACTAGGGCTTTAACACCCGTTTATACACTGGCTCTTCATCTATCTCTGCCCCTGTTGGCTGAAATCCTATGCCTATATACAAGTGTTGAGCGTGAAAATTTTCTGGATGCACAGTAAGCTGAAGAGTTTGACACTGAGTATGATGTTCTTTGACAAACTCAAGCAACAGCCGTAATGCTTGTTTCCCATATCCCCTATTCTGATAGCGTTGGTCAATAAAAAAGTGGCGGAGCCAATAATTTTCTGTGCTTTCTGGTTCATAGGCTAACGCAACAAATCCAACCATGCCTGTTGCTACGTAAAAAGCATATGGTGTCCAAACGAGTCCTCCGGGTCGAATGTAAGCCTTTGCTAACGAGATAGCTGCAATGGGACCATAGTCAGCAACAAAACGTTGCTGTTTGGGGTGAACGGTAAGCTTGAGTGTTTCACGCCAGTTTTCCTGTGTGACTTCGCGGAGTAACAGTTTATCCATATATTTCACCTCATGATAGAGTAAAAAAAGTTCATGAGAGCTTTTGGACGTTGCTTATTCATCAAGTCTACAACATACAAAAGGATAAAAATATTGACGTGTGCTTGTGAGTAACGCTATAGTAGAGCACACACAACAAACTCCTTGTGAAAGAAAATGGAATGAGACAGAAAATAATTCTCGATTGTGACCCTGGACATGATGATGCGATTGCCCTTCTCCTGGCGGCACATCATCCCGCGCTTGAATTGCTGGCGATTACAACGGTTGCTGGCAACCAATCAATCGAGAAGACGACACAGAACGCGCTCAAGGTCTGCTCGTTGGCAAACATTCGCAACGTGCCTATCGCGATGGGCATGGATAGACCACTGGTGCGACCTGCACGACATGCCGCGGATATTCACGGTGTTTCTGGTATGGATGGTCCAAATGTGCCTGAACCCGATATCGAGCTTGCTCCACAACACGCTGTCGATCTGCTCATTGAACTACTCATGAACTCAGAGGGGGATATCACACTGGTACCAACGGGACCGCTCACCAATATCGCCACTGCGATACGTCGTGAGCCTGCTATTCTGCCTAAGATACAGGCGATCTCACTGATGGGTGGTGCAATAGGCGTAGGGAATGTGACCCCTTCGGCAGAATTTAATCTATGGTTCGATCCAGAGGCGGCGTCAATCGTCTTTCAATGTGGACGACCAATCACGATGATCCCTTTAGAGGTGACGCATCAGGCACTCGCGACGGAGGAGATTGTGAGTCGCTTACGTACCGCGAATCGTCCCGTCGCAGGCTTCGCGGCTGACCTACTCGTCTTTTTCGCTGAGAGCTACAAAAACGTTTTCGGTTTTTCAGCACCCCCTGTACACGATCCCTGTGCTGTTGCTGCTGTTCTTGAACCAGGAATTGTTCAAGCTACTGATATGTATGTTGAGATTGAGACGATAAGTACGTTGAGTGCTGGACGGACTGTGTGTGATGTATATGGGAAGTCGGGGAAAGCTGCAAATGTGCGGGTAGGATATGGCTTGGATGTGGACAGATTTTGGGGTATGCTGATAGATACGCTTGTGTCATACTAAAATTTTGGGGATATTGCTATTGACAACCTATAGGGGGTTTGTTATACTGATTTTGTGTTAAGCACACGCATATGGTGGTTGTAGCTCAATGGCAGAGCCCTGGATTGTGGTTCCAGTTGTTGTGGGTTCGAGCCCCATCAGCCACCCTTCGTAACCTTGTCTTTATGGCAAGGTTATTTTTTATTACGTTCTTATAATCATCTACTCTACTGAAGCAACTTTCCCATAATCTTATATGGTTCACTGTAGCCAGGGAAAATAAAATCCGAGAGCAACGTCAGCCAGCCGCGCTTCTCGTACATTTTCATTGCGTTGGTTTCGACTTGATAGGTTGAGAGTACTGCTGTCCGATGTGGAAGTCCTTGCAAGAGTGCATCGTGAATACGTCCGCCATAGCCATGTCCGTGTGCGGCAGGATAGACTGCTAGCTCGACAACCTCGAATACATCGGTCATCCAATACTCAGCCTCTGTAGGGGTCATCTTTTGGACCACGAGATCATGCCACCATTGTCTTGCTATACCTGTGTAGCCATAAGCAAAACCGAGAATAGCTTGTGTCTCTTCTTCTCGTGCAACGACACAACGAAAGCCAGAGTGTAACATGTGACGAGGGAAAATTGCCGTAAACGCGCGAACCTCGCTGTCACTCTTGAAATAGGGGGCTTGTCCAAATGCCTCCCGATATATATCTACGATGTCTTTGACGAAAGGTGCTACTTGTTGCGCGTTTTCATAGGTGAGTATCTTGACTGTCATTCTTCAACCTCAAAGAATAGAAATGCTGTGTTTGGTGTGTTATCCTGCTAGCAGAATAATGCACCAAACACAGCATTTCTGTTCGCTACTTTCCTAATCGGCTATCGCGCCATTGCACAAGCTTAACGATTTCGTCGAAATCCCAGGGAGCCTCCATGCCAAGAATGAGATGCGTCACACCAGCTTTGACGAGACTATCACGAGACTCATCGGAGTCACCCTTGCTGGTGCCAGCCGTGCGCTCGATGTCCTGTGGATTGCGTCCAACCTCTTTGCACCAACCGTCTAGGACCTCCATCTTGTGAGCGATGGTCGCGGCATCACCGAAGCCATGCCATAAATCAGCATATTGGGCAGTGAAACGCAGCGTCTTTTTCTCGCCGCTGCCACCTATCAAGATAGGAATGGTAGAGCGTATTGGCTTAGGCACATCGACTTCCCAGCGATGTTTGATGATTGGGAGAGCCTCACCTAGGGCGTTGAGACGACTGCCTGCGGTACCAAAATCATAGCCATACTCTTTGTAGTCGCGTTCAAACCAGCCTGCACCAAGACCGAGAATAACACGACCATTACTGATGTGGTCAATAGTTTTCAACATATCAGCGAGCAAGGACGGATTGCGATAGCTGTTACAGGTTACAAGCGTGCCAATCGTGGCACGGTGCGTCAGGGTTGCCATTGCTGTGAGCAGTGTCAAACCCTCAAAGTGGTTGCCCTGTGGATCGCCATAGAGCGGAAAGAAATGGTCCCAGTTCCATAGACTATCGACGCCGAGATCTTCAAAACGTCGAACTGCGTCGGCATAGTCTTGGTAGCTTGTATGCTGAGGCTGCATCTGAACACCCACACGTAGCGGATGAGTTGTTGCATGCTGTGTCATTGTTAGGTACGTCTCTTTTCTTAGTAGGAAATAATCAAAACATGCCAAGCAAAAAGTGTTTGGCATATTTTGATTATGGCATCTGTTTGTGTGCTTCCGCAAGGGCTACTTTTGTTACCGTGCATTTCTTATAACGTTGAAAATAGAATAGTAGATATTTTCATGGATGAAGAAGGCTAATTCTACAATTAGCACTGTTATGCAAGAAGCGAAGTTTCGCACGAGCCGTTCAAGTACAATTGTACAATTTAAGGAAGATTTAATGCTGATAAGGTACTGTGTAGACGATTTGGGGAAGCATACTCTAAGCCACATAGAGACTAACAACGATACACATCGCTACTAAAAGGCATTGTTCTCGTAATTCATTAAAAACGTTGTGTCTAACGCGTATCATACCCTATTTTCTTCGGCATTGTGTAGCGCAAACGGGGTGTATGCATACATGTGCAGATGAAAATACAACGCTATTTTTGAATAATTGACTCACTCCGGTTAGGTTGTATGACTAATGGATACTTCTGAAAACAACGTTTCGCACAGTGCAAATCAATTTCTGTGCTCAGGGAAGAGTTTTGAACCGACAGAGGTGGAAAATAGTGTCTTGTTCCAACAGCCTGAGACAGGGAGACAAAGTATTCCACCACAGTTTCGTCTACCGTTCACAACAGATCGGCAAAGTGTTCCGCCACTGTTTCAACCACCATCAACAGACCGCCAAAGTGTTCCACCGTTGTTTCAACTGCCAACAACTGGTAGGCAAACTGCTCTGTCAACGCCACTAGAGACTCCCAGGGTATCTTTACTCTCATATAAATATCACGTTCCTGTAACTACTGTACCGACGCAGCCTCTTCCTCCTGAGATGCTGAGCAAACCACAGGTTGCAGCTCCAATCCCCCCCAAACGAGGGTCTTCAAAGTTGGATAACGGGATGCCGTTTATCGCGGTTATTTTTAATATACTCGTTATCGTCGCTATCCTGTGGCTGTCACAGAATAAACCTTTTCTTCCTACAGCGACAAAGAAGAGTGCTTCGCCTACACATGGTGGTATAACAACACCCGCACTTAATAGCATTACCAATAATAAAACTATTTCGCCACTCATTTTTGGTACGAACATGGCACTCTTTCATGACTATGATGAACCTATTCTTACTTCGGAAGCTACACGTCAGCAGCTTAAAAATGTCGGCGTGCGTGTCATCCGTATGCCAACCCGTACCTCTCTGAAACCAGAGACAGAGGTGAAGGCGGCACAAGCAATCAAAGAAATAGGGGCTGTTCCACTCGTTGTCATAAATGGACCAGAGTTCAAAGGAGGTCCGCTGCTAGAGAGTGATCAGAACACGCTGAACCTGCTTATGCCTGTTTTTGGCAATGAGCCTGTCTACTTCGAGTTTGGTAACGAATCAGATTTGAATGGTGTGAATGCCCAGCAGTATGCGACGGCTTGGAACCAAGTTATTCCAGCACTCAAAGAAATGTTTCCCAACGCACGCTTTATTGCACCCGATAATTATCAGTTTACACGCCGCTATCTCAAAACCTTTTTGCAGCTAGCAGACCCACGTCCAGACGGTGTCAGCTGGCATGAGTACACCTGTAGTGTCAACTGGACGGCTGCCTTCTGTCTTTCTATTCTTGATACGTGGCCCATCCATTTTGCACAGGCGCGTGCGGCGATGCGGGAGGCTATAGGGACCGAACTTCCGATCTGGATTACAGAGTGGAACTATGCTTCTGATCAGCAAGTGAACAATGGTCAACCAGTAGCAGATAGTAAATACAATAATCCCACCTTTATACAAGAGTGGACAACCAAGGCGATGAACCTACTCATAGAAAATCGTATTTTTGCTTCCATGCAGTACTTTGCCACTGATCTGCCCATGCCTCTTGTCACGCATAACCAGATCGGTTCAGAGGGTACTCTATTTCAGCAGGAGTATAAAAAGGTTATGGTGCAAGGGTATACCCCTCCACAAATGACCATTAGTGAAGTACCGGCGACACCACCGAAAAATGCGAACTTGACGTTCTCATTTAAGGATGGCACCGTTGATGGCTGGAGCATTATTGGTGGGGGTATTACGCCGCCCGTGATTAGTACAGCAAGAGCGTTTGTCGGAACTCAATCGATGAAAATAACGTTGAGCAATGCGAGTGAGGATACCTTTCCGATCCTTGGTGTGTCACGAAATCAACTGCCAACAATACCAGGAGCAGGGCAAATGATCAGTGCCTATATCTATGTGGATAACAAAGCTGCTCTTGTAAACGCGAAAGTTTTTGTTTCTGATTCTAACAATGCCTTTCACTATTCTGGTGAAATCACCTTGACTTCTGGTCAGTGGAACAAGGTCTGGTATGCTCTACCATCGAACTTTAATAATCAAGTCGCTGGAGTCGGCATACAATTCTATACTTCGCGCCCCGGTGTTAGTAGCGATGTGTATATAGGTGGTGTTGACTGGACTAGCAAGTAGTTGACAATGCTGACACAGAGAGAAGAGTACAGCGATTTCATTAAGGACGAAATCGCTGTACTCTTCTCTCTATGATGAAAAATGGAATTTTTTCCTGATATTCTTTTGTGATAGCATAGAGGTACACAAATTATTCCTGATGTCTATGTATCATTGGATAGTGGAAATAGTTCACTTTGTAGTGAAGGAAAAAATGTATGCAGTCGAGCCAGGCTACCAACCCCATCCGTTGGGGCATTCTGAGTGCCGCGAACATTGGCGTGAAGGCGGTTGCACCAGCAATCCGAGCATCCTCAAATGGACGATTAGTCGCGGTCGCAAGTCGTGATGTACAGCGTGCAAAGGACCTTTATTCATTTGCTCCCGAAGTACGCATTGAGGATAACTACGAATACATATTGAACGACCCGGATATTGACGCTGTATATATTCCTCTTCCTAACGGTCTGCACGCGGAATGGACTCTACACGCACTGCAAGCGGGCAAGCATGTTTTGTGCGAGAAACCCATGTCGGTAACGGCACGCGAAGGCAAAATTATGATGGATGCGGCACAGGCACATAACGTGTTTCTGATGGAAGCGTTTATGTATCGGTTTCATCCACAGATCATATGGGCGATTGAGCAAGCTAACGCAGGGCTTGTGGGACCTATACGTCTTGTACGCGCCTCGTTCGCGTTTGACATACGTTCACGTCCCAACGATATACGCTTAAAGCCAGAGTTAGCCGGCGGTGCTTTAATGGATGTTGGAAGCTATACGGTCAATATCTGTCGCGCGGTGTATGGACACGCTCCTCTTGTTGTGGCGGCACGAGTGCATACGACGAGTCAAATTGGTGTTGATATGGCGACGAATGCTGTGCTTGACTTTGGTGAGGGACGATTTGGCATGATAGATTGTAGTTTTGAACTGCCAACACGTCAGATGGTAGAGATTATTGGCGAGGCAGGCACGCTCACCATTCCTGTGCCATTCACTCCTGGCAACATAGAGGCCGTTATTCTCATCATCAAGAATGGCGAGTTGACCGAGAAAAGCTTTGATCGCGTCGATCAGTATCAGCTTGAGGTAGAGCATTTTGGTAACTGTATTCAAACGGGACAGGAACCATCGTTTCGTCTCACTGAAACACTAGAGAACATGGCAACCATCGAGGCCATCTATCAGGCAGCAGGTCATGATTGGCCCATGATGTAGTGAGAGGTGCAGAATATATCGTGGACAGCAGGACAGATGCTCCGCATC
>CAXTWV010000038.1:12967-22275 GCA_964248005.1 uncultured Ktedonobacteraceae bacterium
AAGCGGCCACAGCAGCACTCAGGGGCCGCATCTGTCCTGCTGTCCACGATATATTCTGCACAATAAGAGGAGATATTCATGCCACACGTCGAATTCGGGTTTATGTTGCGACAGAAAAACGATCCAGGGCGTTCATGGCAGGATTTGATTGTCCACAATCAAACTTCTATTGCCGCGCTCACAAAGGGCTTTAGTTCGTTATGGGTTGAAGATCATTTACAATGGGAGATGACTGATACCTTTGAGGCTTTCACGATGCTCAGTTATCTCGCGGCTAGTTATCCACAGTTCAAGGTTGGGACGCTTGTCCTTTCGCAGTCGTATCGCAATCCTGCATTGTTGGCAAAGATGATGGCAACCTTACAAGCGTTGTCTAATGGGCGTGTTATCCTGGGCTTGGGTGCTGGCTGGAAGGAAGACGAATATCTTTCCTATAACTATCCTTTTCCAACGACGAAAATCCGCATGGAGCAACTAGAAGAGGCAGCCCAACTTGTACGTGCAATGTGGCAGGCTCCACAACCTGTCACCTTCGAGGGCAAACATTATGCTGTACGCAATGCCTATTGTATTCCGCAACCGTCGCCCGCAATACCGCTCTTAATTGGTGGAGGTGGCGAACATCGCACGCTGGCATTGGTTGCTCGTTATGCGGATTGGTGGAACTTCAATTCCTGCACCGTTGAGGAGTACGATCATAAAATCTCAATTCTCAAACAGCATTGTAAAGATGTGGGTCGCGATTTTTCTGAAATTACGCTGACCTATCTTGGTACAGTGAGTGTTGCTGAAGAACCCGCGAAGGTGCAGCGTAGTCCGAGTAAACATTTTATTGCGGGTAATGCTGAAGAGGTGACACAGGAATTGCAGCGTTTTCGGGATATCGGCGTGTCACATTTTATCTTCCGCTTCCTCGACCACGAAGCAATCGAACATTTTGTGACAAGTGTGGTTCCGAGTTTCTCGTAGGGACCGATTCATCGCGTCCTTATCGGCCCTTGGTTGCCAAGAGGACGCGATGAATCGGTCCCTACACGGCCTTGCTTGCTATAGTTAGGGCTTTATCCAGGTCCCACAGGATATCTTCGATGTTCTCGATGCCTATCGAGATGCGAATGAGATCAGGCGTGACGCCACCCTCTAGCTGAGCATCTTCCGAAAGTTGCTGATGAGTCGTGCTGGCTGGATGAATAATCAGACTGCGTGCATCACCAACATTAGCGAGATGGGACAGCATACGCACATTGTTAATCACCGCCTTGCCAGCTTCATAGCCACCTTTGACACCAAATGTGAAGATCGCACCTGCACCGTGGGGCAGATAGCGTTTCGCTAATTCGTGTGATGGATCGCTTGCTAGTCCTGCATAGCGCACCCAACTTACTGCTGGATGCTCTTGCAAAAACTGTGCCACGCGTAACGCGTTTTGACAATGCCGTTCCATGCGTAGTGAAAGAGTCTCCAAGCCTTGCAAGAGCAGGAATGAGTTGAATGGGCTAATACACGCGCCCGTGTCACGTAGTGTCTCCGTGCGAGCTTTCATTACAAAGGCGATATGTCTTCTTTCAGGGAAGAAACGTTCTCGTCTTCCATCCATACAGGGTATAGCCATTTCGATGATAAGGTTTTCGCCTGTTTCCAGTCTTCGTATTTCGGTGGTGCTACACTTTCATAACTGATGTTATGTGCCTGCATGAATTGCCAGTCCTCTAAACTAAGTGGTTCTGGTATAGGACTATCTTTCCTGATACGTCCTATCCGTAGGATGTTTTTCTTACTCGCCCTTGTGACTATACTACGCCAACTACGATTAGGGAGTTGCTCTAGAATAGTTGTCTGTGAAGTTGACGGGTAAAGTTCAGCGAGAAGCTGATGTTCCTCTTTTGTCCATTCTGGTGTTGCTCCCTTTGTTCTATAGATGTATGCAAAATCTGTCCCCCATTCCTTATCTTTCCATAGAATATGGAGACCTATCCAACGCGGTGCAGGATGCAACAAGGTAACACGCTTTGTAAGGGCCTCAACGAGAAGACGCTTGTCACTCATGAGTAACATGTCCCACGTAGCAGTACCAAACTCTTTAATACTAGGACGGCATTTTTCTCTGGGATAGCTGCTCCTCCAGAGCATGTAAATAGCACTCTGGATCTTTCCGAAAACGATGTTGTTCACGTCGGGCTTCGTGCCGATAGTCGACCTGTTTTCGGAGCGTTCGCCATTGCGCCAGATCGCGAGGAGCCAGATCAGAGCCACTGAAGTGGTTGTTCTGGGTGACAATTGTTGCAACAACGCGCACCGAGCCGCGTATGACAAGACCGGGAGAGGCTTGTTTCCGGCCTGTTGCACGTCGTTCGTGGTAGCGTGCGGAGCCAAAAACGTGTTCGAGGTCATTGTTGGTGCGTGGAAGATCAACCACATCATAACAGTGAAATAGCCCAGTCCAATAGCTTGAGGTGACTTTGAGAAAGGTCGCGGTCATCTGACAGAAGAGGGCGGTTGGGAAGACATGGTGTCGCATTTCCTCAAGCACTCTCTCATACTGTTGTTGTACCTCTTTCGATGAAAGATGATCCCCATTCGTCAAAACATGTGCCGCCCGATGGACGAGAGCATAGCCTGCCTGAACATCTGGCCACAACTGCTCTGTCGCCGCTATTCCTTTTGTCAGGAGCCGATGGAGTTTCTCAAGTGAAGACGGCAAATCCCCTCCTTGAGCGACCCGCTCTAAGGAACCCGCAATCAGGGAGAGCCGCTCGTGCAATTTGAGACCAGGAGCAGCAAGTGGAGGATGTCCATCGTCGGTTAAAGCACTCCGGATGGCAAGACAATACTTCCGGGTAATGATCCCTTCCTCATTTTCCTGTTGCTCGACTTCGCGTTCAATCGGACGAATACCACGGACCTGCTTTTTCAATTCTTTCTTGGCATGGCGATCTGCCTCATAAACAGGCTTTGCCGCTTCACGTAGATAATGAAAGTGACACAACTGATGAGGAATATCTGGGAGTGCTGTTGTTACTGCATTACGAATTGACTTTTGACCGTCTGAAATGACTCCACGAATGGGGACCGAGAACACATTTTGTACTTCCTTGAGCAGCGTTACCAGGTCGGCCTCGCGTTCGCTCAGCAGAGGTCGAGCAAGCAGAATCTCGCTTGAAACACAATCACGAACCACCCAAAGCACTTCATGACCAACATCTGGCTTCAATCCATCTACTGCGAGAATGACAGACTCCTGCTTCTGCACAAGAGATTGGAGGCGTTCCCTGTCTGTCATGTGAAGAGTTACCAATTCTTCATACCGTGCCAAAAGGTTGAGCACCGTTCGTTCACCAATCGTCAATCCTCGTTCATGCAGGCTCTGATGGATTTCTGCCTGACTTTGATGTCGTCGGTACCGCAGGAATCCGACCAGCGCAATCACATCCAGTCCATATTCCCCGTGCGGCAACGCCCATGCTCCTTCAGCCTCTGGCCGATATGGTCGGTGATGGCGAGGGCATTCTGGAGAGGTACATTGGCGCACCGCTAAGTGGAGACGATACCGTCCTTCAAGGGTAGTAACTGTCCGTTGGGTATGATAGGCGATATGAGCAGTTTTGCCACACGTCAGGCAAGTGGTTGAGAGAGGATCAAGGAATTGAAGAGACATCTTGTCCGAAATATGAAGAGGTCTTGCCATGAGAGCATATTCCTCCTTTCCATATTCATGTGATACAAGAGACAATTGAAGTAGACGATTGCCGCTTCCTCATCTTTGATGCGAAGCGGCAATGTTTGTTCTGTGAGTCACTGCTGTAAGCAGAGGTTTAGCACTGGGATTTACCAGGCGACCACCCCATTTTCTCCAAAGAAGCCGCCATTTGGTCCATCGGCTGGGAGGGTGGCAAAAGCCACCGGTGCTTTTGCCCCTTGTTCGGTGGTGAGAAAACCGCTGTGTCCATTCAGGTCCGTTGCTACGTAGCCCGGACTCACTGAATTGACCTTGATTGGCGTGTTTCGTAGCTCTTTTGCGAAGAAGACGGTGAGAGCATTGACGGCTGTCTTGGAGGCATTGTATGCCAGGGTGGGCGGCATACCCGCAGCGAAAGAGGTAGGATCACTGTTGATGCTCAGGGAACCCATCTCGCTCGATAGGTTGACAATACGCCCGGCCTCGGAGCATCGCAGCAGGGGAAGCATGGCTTTAGTGACAGCAAAGACCCCGAAGACATTGGTAGCAAAGGTCTTGCGCAAATCTTCAAGCACGAGTTCGCCGGGCGGCGTGCTTCCTTCTCTCACTGAAATGCCAGCGTTATTCACCAGGATGTCCAGTTTTCCATATGTCTGGTCGATAAAGGCTACGGTTGCATCGATAGTGGCCTGATTGGTCACATCGAGGTGAACGGTGGTGGCATCGATGGCCTCGGCGCGTAGTTTCTGTACAGCTTCCTCTCCTCGCGCTTGGTCGCGTACTCCAGCGAGGATGGTGATTCCCTGTGTACCCAACTGGCGTGCGATCTCAAAGCCGATGCCCTTGTTTGCTCCTGTAACGAGCGCAATCTTTCTGACTTCTGACATGTGATTTCCTTTCAACGGTATGAATTGCTTCGCCATTTGCAAGCGACAACGTCCTTGCAGACGGATTTCGTGCTTTCCGCTCTTGCAACCTGCCAAGCATTGCGGTAAGATGACGTTGTAAACATTATACCGGAGAATGTTTCTATTGTCAACATTGTTTGCAACGTAAACTTCGCGTTGCCGGGCACATCTCGGAGAAGGATGGGGATGGAGAGCCACACTGATCGTCAGAAACCAAAATCCTATCACCACGGGGATCTGCGAAACGCCTTGATTCAGGCTGGATTGGAGCTTCTCGCAGAGGGAGGTGCTGAGGCGCTTGATCTGCGCAAAGTCGCACGCCGGGCTGGTGTGAGCCATGCCGCGCCCTATCGTCACTTTGCGGACAAGCAGGCATTGATCGCAGCGATCAACGAAGAGGGATTTCACTGGCTAGCTGAACGGATTCAAGCAACGTTGCGCGAAGTGCCCGATGAGCCGTTTGAGCAATTGTTAGGGGTCGCGCTCGCCTATGTGCGTTTTGCTCAGAAAAATCCCTGGCTGATGCGCGAGATGTTCAGCGGTCTCACTATTGAGCGCGAGACGTTTGCGAACCTGCACACGGCCTCAAAAAACGTCTATCGGCTCTATGCCGAAGTAGTCAGGCGAGGCCAAGAGAGCGGGAAGATTGTGGATGGCGATCCAGCCGCGCTGGCTGGCGTCCTGTGGTCGGTTTTGCACGGGCTGGCTATACTGATCATCGAAAATCAAATGCGCCCGTATGCTGATGGACCGGAAGGCACAGAGCGTGTCACGCGTTATACTATAGAGGTGCTTTACGGAGGTTTTGCTCGCAAGTAGTGTTCCTATCCACTTATGATGAAAGTGATGGATAGGGGAGAGAAAACGTTTCTCACCTTGGCTCCTTTGGTTGGAAATGCCGATCAATACTTCTTAGCGTTCGTGTTCAGTTGTAATCTGGCGAGAATACTGTTTTAGTGTAGCTATCCCAGAGAAAAATGCGGTCCTAGTTTTTTTTCGCGTCCAGCCCCATGCGTTTGATCGCTCGCCCCACGCTCCATCGGCTAACAGACATGCCTTGATGTTGTTGCCAGTACTGCGCATGGTACTCCAGGGTCGCATCCGGAAGGCTCCGCAGTTGCGCGTCCAATCCCGCTTGCAATGACTCCATTTTCTTGGAAGGCCGTCCGGGAATCGCTTTGGCTCTCACCTGGCCCGTTTCTCGCCTTTGTTTGAGATAGTGCCCGATGGTCGCCAGACTCACTCCCAACGCCCGCACGATTTCTTGGTGTGGCATTCCCTGGTCTACCGCTCGCAGTACGCGTTCTCTCAGGTCTTGTGAATAGGCTTGCATCGTTCACCCCTTGTATAAGACTTCCTTGACACATCCCTTTCGGACTGGTTGGGCAATCACGAGTCAGCATACCTCGGCATTAATGTCCTTTGAGGTACCACTCCTGAAAGATGTGTTTGGCCCAATGCTCAGGCCCACCTTTATGATATCTCAGATCCATGCCCACAAAATCCTGGCCCCTCCACCCACTGTTGAGGCAACGCAACGCTTTGCGCTGTGAGAGGCCATAGGCGTTCACCAGCACATCTATGATGTCTCTACAATACTGCTCAGCTTTCCTATCTGTAATAAAGGAAAATGGACTCATCTGTTGCCTTCCTTTGTCTCTTCAAATCTCTGAGGTTTGCACCGTTTTATCTTACCACACCGCTCGACACTTCTGCTCTCCGCTCTAGTATGTAGGGAGGTGAGTAAATGTGTATTATTTGGACATAATTGGAAGGAGTACCAACTGAAGGCACCCTGCCTCATTCCGCCTGAGAAGCCAGTCCCAACGGATACTCCCATCCAATCTACTGCGCGGCCATTCTGATAATAGGGAGCCTGAAAACGTGCCTGAAAACAGAACACAGAGGATGTGGCAAGACAGTTTTCAGGCACGCGTCCCCTATAGCTGACCTCTTTCTGCGTTTTCTCAACGCCCTTATGCATTGTCAACGAAGGCCAGTCACATCTGCACATGGTTCGGCTCATGGTGAGGTTCTACACGGATGATTTCAACTCACGCAGGAAGTCTCGTTTGGCACGTCGCATACAGTGCCGGATCGTTGTACCAACCTTCAGTAATCCGAGTGCCAGGCGAACCTGTTCCCCACCTCGTGAAAGGTCCGTGGATACTCCACGGTGCCCAACGACCCAATGATCGTAAAGTACATCCACCAGGCATACTCTCTACGGCCTTTCTCGACATCCAGATCGGGCGGGACGGATGCGACCAGCAGCTCATCGGGTGATCTCCCGCTCATCTCCTCTTGATACTAATTTGCGTTCCGTGATAGAATAAAGGAGGTGAGACTTCCAGAGAAAGGTGGGAAAGTGACGTGGTAAGTGGGAAGCGCCACCGCAATCTCTTTCCAAAGGCGACAAGAAAGATGACCTATTGCCTAAGAGCCAAACCAACCTTTTATTAGGCTATCCAGACGATGCTCGTTTATTGATGATCAATGCTGACGATCTTGGGAGGTCTCATGCGAGCAATGAGGCAACTCTTCGCGCACTCAGGGATGGCGTGGTCAGTTCGACGACCTTGATGGTTCCTTGCCCCTGGGCTTTGCATGCGATGCAATTGCTCTCGGACCATCTTGAGATGTCCTTTGGTGTTCACCTGACTGTTGTTTGCGATGTGCCCCATTATCGATGCGGACCGCTCACCTCCAGGGACAAAGTTCCTTCCCTGGTTGATGAGAGCGGCTTCTTCTACATGACCGACCGCATCCCCCAATGGCTGGCCCAGGTCAAGCTCTCCGAGCTAGAAACCGAATTCCGGGCGCAGATTGAGGCGGTGCTGG
The DNA here is from genome assembly GCA_964248005.1 of uncultured Ktedonobacteraceae bacterium. Classification (GTDB taxonomy): domain Bacteria; phylum Chloroflexota; class Ktedonobacteria; order Ktedonobacterales; family Ktedonobacteraceae; genus JBBQVS01. The sequence goes on from CAXTWV010000038.1 coordinate 20,393, forward strand.
CTGCTGGGCTTTCGCCAACCCACCTGGACTGGCATTGCCTGTATAATGGTGGCCGGGCCGACATTTTTGAGCTGACCGTCAAGCTGGCAAAAGAATACGGCTTGGTCGTGCGTGTCTTTGATCGATCGACGGGCGAAGCCTTGCAGCAAAAGGCACTGCCCACCAACGACCATGATGTGCTGGATAGCTACCGGCTTGCCATGGTCGAGAAATCCGCGTGCTATGCTCAACTGTTGCGAGACCTGCCGAGCGGGTTAAGCGAATGGGCGGTCCATCCGGCCCTGGGAACACCCGAGATGCAAGCGTTAGAACCTGAGAGCTGGCAGGTGCGCCAGACCGATTTTGACTTCCTGATCTCGCAGGAAGCGCGCTCGATCATCGAGCAGGAAGGGATTGTACTACTCTCGTACAAGCCTCTTCAGAAGGTGTGGCAAGAACGATGGTCAAGCACCACAGAATCGGTCACTTTCCCACCGCTCAGTTCAACATCGAACCACTCGTGAGTCGATGGACCAAAAGGGAGATCATATGGCAAGAGTAACGCAGGCTGCAAGCCATGTGTCAGCCGAAGAGGTCAAGCAGCGGACTGAAGCATGATTCACGTCTCTGGTGTTGTCACCGTTGGCTCATCATCTATAATGCACTGGTCGAGCCCAGGAAAGCGGAGGAGATTGCCAGGCATTGTGGGGTGTCAAAGGGCATGGTGCATCAAGTGATCTCCGCCTACAATCGCTTCGGGATCGAGGCAATCGAGACGCCTGGCAAGGGAGGCCGTCGGCACCAGTATTTGACTTTATCAGAAGAGAAGGAGTTTCTTGCTCCCTTTTTTACGCAAGCCGAGAGCGGAAAGATTGCTACTGTGAGCCAAATCCAACGCGCCTATGAAGCCAAAGTCGGACACGAGGTTGATGAGAGCACGATCTATCGCCTCCTCAATCGTCACGGCTGGCGAAAGCTGATGCCTCGCCCCAGACATCCCCAAGCGGACCTGCAAGAGCAGGAACAGTTTAAAAAAACTTTGAAGCCCACGCGCAGGCGGTCGTCGCAACCCGGCCAGTCGAAGATGAACGTCCTGTCCTGATCATGGCTCAAGATGAAGGCTGTTTTGGCCGCATCAGTCAGTCGTGCCAAACGGTGTTGGGCACCTGCGGGTATTCGTCCACATGCCCCTGCGCAGGTAGTCCGAGAGTACATGTATGGCTATGCCGCTGTAGCTCCCACCCAAGGGCAGATGATCTCGCTGGTTTTACCAGAAGCTTCGACTGCCATGATGAATCTCTTCCTGGAACAGGTCGGCCAGACTTTCTCGAAGTATTTCATCATCATGCAAGTTGATCAAGCAGGCTAGCATAGAGCCAATGACCTGCTCATTCCAGAGAATATTCGCCTGATCCCCCAACCTGGCTACAGCCCCGAGTTGAATCCAGTTGAACATATCTGGGACGAGCTGCGAGAAAAATACTTTCACAACCGTATCTTTCCCTCCCTTGAGGCGTTGATTGACGTTCTGTGCCAGGGACTGTGTGACCTTGCTGATGATGCCGAGCGATTGCGTTCTTTAACTGGCTTTCCCCATCTCAAGATTACCTTTTAGAATGCGGATTGGTATGAAAGGAGGCTCTTAGCGGCGTCAATGTCGCGTCACGTCGCTATTCATTGCTTATAAGAAGAGAGAACACTTGGGGAGTAGAGGGCATGTGTTCTTGGTTGAACACAGAGATATTCGCACTAGAATGCGAATTTTGCGGAGAAGGTCTTATGACTGCTCCTTCTCATTCAGGCCATGCCACGGCCCTCTCAGTGCGTCGTATTTTCTCTAACGTAGCTGGTAAATGCCTTGAAGAGTGGTTCTGGTTCACTTTTGGTGATTGGGTAATGTGTGA
>CAXTWV010000039.1:0-13014 GCA_964248005.1 uncultured Ktedonobacteraceae bacterium
TTGTACGTTATATGTGTTTTCCATGCACACCTATTAACACAATTGAGTGCGTATGCCGACACTGTATTTAATCTCCCATAAGAGATTGATATATCGCGTCTTTGTTGCAGTCCTTAAGAAGGACGTGATAGTGTGGTTTGACAAAATACTCAGGATACGTCGATGGTAGGGACCGATTGATCGCGTCCTTGTTCGGGTATCGCGAGGCCAAGAGGACGCGATCAATCGGTCCCTACACTGGTATTTGAACGTGTACCTTGACACCGCCATCTGGAAGCGGCGCGACATCAAATGTGCCACCAAGTTCTTCGGCACGTTCGCGCATACCGCGCATACCGTGTCCAGAATATATACGCTGGCGTTCGCCGTTATTGGTAAGATCGTAGCTGTAGTACGCGGATTGCATGCCTTGTCCGTCGTCGCTGATCTCGACTGCCACCTGTTCGGGTGCCAGGTGAAGCTGTACCCAAAGTTGGGTCGCGTCAGCATGTTTGTATGCATTGGTCAACGCTTCTTGCACAATACGAAAGATGGCGGCTCCTACCTGCGCATAGCGACGCACACGTTTCTGATCGCCGTTGTATGACATCTCGACACCCACAACCTCAAAGTGTGTTGGGAGACTACTGATGGCTTGAAACTCGCGTACCTGATTTGTGAGCATTTGCGTGAGATTTGTGGAGCCACTCATGAGCGGTTTGAGGTTGAACATATAGTTTCTTGTCTCCCACAGTGCTTGTTTTGAGACGGTCACAAGGGTATCCATACGCTTCGCCAGTGGCGTAATAAGTTCCGCGTCTTCCTCAGATGCTTCTGCCATACGATGCGCCTGGGTCGCGCATGTCTCAGCATTTAAACTCATCATGTAGACAAGTTGCGCGATACCATCGTGAATTTCGCGTGCAATACGACTCCGTTCAGCTGCCGCGTTCAATTCTATGGTTTCTTCTGTTAGCCGTATGTTGTCTAGTGCGACCAATAATTGCGCTCCTGTAATAGCCAGAAACTCTTCCTGTTTCTCTCCATACGGTGTTTGTCGCACATTCTCAGCCCCAAGCACCATCTGTACCTGTCCATCTCTATATAAGGGCATGTATAGGCGTGCTATCCCATAGCCGCTTTCGTCGTTTAATGGTTCAAACGTATCCAGTCTTTGCCCTGACTGCATTACCCGTTGTGTGAGTGCTTCGGTATCATCGGGCAATGTGTCGCTGTGTGTATCGACTTCAACACATACCATAGGCTCGGTCGGCGTCTCTTTATTCGCTTCGTCAGTGCTCTGAATATTGACAAGGGCAATCATCAAGCGTTGAAAGTGCCCACCTTGTCGCATCGGCGTTACGCTTTGTTGTAAGAGATGCTCTCTGCTGGTAGCACCCTTCGCCAACGTTTCACTCACACGAACCAATGCACGTTGTCGGCGCGTGTTATCCTGCTCACGGCGTTTGCTCTGTGCATAGCTAACAAGAATGGCGGCAAATGCTGCTGCGATGATGGCGACAAGCGGCGTATCAAAGAGTGAACCGACGATATCTAAAACATTAGCATGATAGTATGCTGGCGTGCCGGGTGCGTGAACAAATATGGCAAACGCAATGATCAGATCGAAACCTACCGACGCTGCGAGTGCTCCCGGATAGCCATAGGCAAAGCCAGCCGCGAGTGCTGCTGAAAGACCATAGCGATGAAAAGGTGAACTGACACCGAAATAGGGTTCGCCTCCGTTAGGACCCGTGAAGTATACAACAAGGCCACACACAATCACATCAAGAGCATAAATAGCCATCGTAAAATACCTATTTGGTGTGCTTGCTAACGGAGTTAATACCTCGTCATCCTCATCTTGTGCTCTTCTGCGTAGTGTTGAATCGTTGGGTCGTAGTCCTCCAAGTCGCGGCAGATACGGGAAAAAAACTTGAAAAACTGGTGCGTAGAGTGTGCCAAGCAGCGTTTGTACAAAGGTGACACCAAGAAAAATAAAACCTATAAGCGGGGTCGTTGGTGCATATATTTTTGGACGAAAGCCAATGATAATGACTGCTGCGTAGAGCCACGCGCTCCAACGCCACAAGAGGAAGAGATAATTAGGTGTATTGCGAATGCGGCGCACCGTGGTCCCTGAGAGCGCACGCAACCTTTTTCTCGGCTGGGCCATTGCTCGTATCCTTCTGAGGATTGCAGTTGTGTCCATCGTTTTGATAACCCTCTACCTGTGCAGTATGCACGCTTTCTTGTGTACTGTCAACAATCAAAATCGTGGTGTGTACTAGCAAGTGTAAGGGGAATGCGCGAGATAGAGCATGGTGCATATGTCCCATATTTTCAATGATCTATTTACATAGATGGAGACGTATATACTAGCAGGAAGTATTGTCGTAGTAAGTATCCATTCCTACAAAGAATATACCCGTTTTTGACGTAGCGGAACGTCTATATAATATGGTATGTTATTAACATAACTCTTTCCGTTGTATGAGGCTTCTGGAAGAAGATAGTTGTAGAACGTATCTTTTATAAAGATGCTTTATAGATGGAATGTAATTGTACTAATGAATGCCCAATTTTTATAGAAGGGACGGTTTACAGCCGTGGAAAAAGCCGAACGGAAACGTACATCCTTGCTGGCGAATATTGGCGATCTCAACCGACCTTTGCGCGTTCGACCTGTTCGCAGTATGGGACGTGAGTGGTGGGCTGTTGACGCCGAAGACACTTGGCCCGGCATGGTAATGGACTTGAGACGCCTGGGCTTCGAGTCGATGGCGGTGGGCGACGAAGTGTTGGTACGCGAAGGTGCGCCAGCTTATGATATGCAGATGGAGGGTCCGGCTGATCCAATCGGCCTCAAGCCTTTCCCAACCATCAATCCAACAATCCGCGTTCGCAAGGACTCGTATTCGACAGACTACTCCGATTTGGTGTATCTGGACGATTACAAGGACGAAGAGGACGAGGAGGAAGACGATTTGGAACCTGAAGACCTGGACAACGAATAAGTTGGATCAGGTTTTTTGTTAGATATGTACTTGGTCATGCAATACTCAGCTTTGCTGAGTGCTGCATGACCATTTTTACAACTGCTTCTTTTTGCGCCACTTGCTGCTATAAGAGACGATCCACCAAACGGCACCGGAGGCGAGCAAAATTAGCATTGGCTCAATGGGGGCACGAAAGCGCGGTATCCCATAGAAGACGACGTTTTGCGCCAGTGTCAGTAGAATCATCAGATAGATAAAGAGCAGGTCACGCCACCGCTTACTTGTCACCACGACGCCGAGTAGGGCCAGTGCAAAGACAATAGGTGTGATGGTCTCCATCATCGTAACAACGAAGCGTGATGAGTCTCGATCTGGAAAACGGTTTGTCGCAAGATCTGCTTCCTGCGGCACAACTTGCCACGTGTCGATAAAGTGTTGCCCAAACATAAATGGCATGTAGGAAAGATGCGCCTGTATCCATTGCAGGGCCGCAGTCTTATATGCATTGTCTCGCGTTACTTCACATGCCTTCGCACAATCCAGTGGAAATTTTTCCGCAATCCATGGGGTTGACTCACTTGGAATAATCCATACTCCAGCGTAATACCCATGCTGGTACACCGGGTCTGCCGTCTCATAATTGTACGCTCCCAGCAGCACTTTGCCGTCGCCAACTGCCACAGTTACAAGTGTGTGAGTCACCTTGTAATTGCGAATTGTCCATGGCGCAATAAAAATCAACGAGAGTAGCGATACTAGAAGTATATTTTGAAGTGCGATACGCCATGAGAAAACTTTTATTTTGTACATCACTCCGACCCATAGTACAAACAAGCCAAGCAGAGCTATTCCATTGGGGCGTGTGAGTGAAAGCAAGCCAAGTAGGACACCGCTTGTTACCATTAAACTCAAACGCGGTGAGCGTTGCATCCGATAGAGTGTGTAACAGAAGGCAAGCAATAGAAAAATGTAGAGCGACTCAGCGTATAGTAAACCATCGTAGACATATAGGAAAGGATAGATCGCCCCTACCATGCCTGCAAAGATACCAATGCGTTCCCCGAACAAATCTCTCGCGAAAAGGTACAGTAGTACACACGTTCCTGACCCAACAAGACAAAGCACGAGACGTACAAGAATATCCTGTGGTCCAAGAAGACGATCAATAATCGCTATTATGAATGGCCATAGCGGAGCACGGTCAACTGTCGGGAGGTGTGCGTACAGGCAGTAGCAATGTTCTTGCACGAGATGAAACGCGATATTCTGATACGTCAATGAGTCGTGAAGCGGAAAGTAACCAGCCGCCACCGTGAAGTTATACGTAACACGAATGGTGAGTGCGAAGCAAAATATGACGATCAGTGGAACCGTAACCAGCGACTCCCAACGTTTCATAACTGTCCTTCTCAAAAATATATCCTCTCACGCAACCTACTATCAGCAACGAATCTTTGATATGAACGTAACGATGTCGCTATTTGGGTGACTCATGCATAATTTTCGTATTTTTATCCCTGTTGTATGTTTACGAAAAATAGTGTATACTTAAAGAGTATCGTACCTCCTCTCATAAATCATGTCCCTCTTATAAAGCATCACTCAAAACATATCTTCGTTGTGGGAAAGCTCTAACAAAGCTGTCTTTGCGTTCTCATCTCTATGTATGATTGTGATTGCTAAACTCAGTTGTCTATCTGCTTTCTTTACACGCCGCAATAAATGCAATAAACGTAGGAGGTGTGCTTGAAAGCGTAAAAACGAAGGAGTGCCTTGTGCAACCACTTGTTTTATTGTTGCTCGCCATCGTTGTCGTTGTATGTGTGTTTGGCTATAACGCGTATCGTGCTAGTGCGAAGAAGCGGGCATGGGAAAAGAGACGGAATATATTTCGGGATCGAGTGTGAATGCATCCCTTTGAATGTTCTTGTAGCATAATCGAAAAATTACTATACATAAGGAAATACACATCATGGCAGACGAACGTCAGCTTGTTATTCTCGCATCAGGTAAAACCCTTTGGAATAAGTGGAGACGCGACTTTTCAGAAATAAAAGCGTTTGAACCGGACCTACACGGAGCAGACCTGCACGGAGTTGATCTGCGTGGCATTGACTTTCACGGGGCCGACCTGACGGAAGTCAACCTGCAAGACGCCGACCTACGGGGGGCAGACCTGCACTTAGCCGATATCCGTAATGCCAATCTGAGAAGTGCAGACCTCAGTGATGCTGATTGCTCTAAAACACTTCTTAACTGGACGGACTTACGCGATGCTACCTTTCACAACACCAATTTGAAAGAGGCTGATCTACGAAAAGCCAATCTTTTGGGAGCAGACTTAGAGGGAGCAATGTTGGACAAAGCGAGACGTGATGCCTCTCCCTTACTAAAAATAAACATTCCTATAGCCGAAAATGACAGAACTGATGGCCGTGAAACTGTATTACCTGGAACGAAAGCATAACGAAAACATAATGAACAAGCAGAAAATAGCTCATCAACCCTCGACGGGAACTAGTGGAAGGCATACTGTAACGGAAGAGCGCTACTACGTCCAAAAGATTACAGAGCAGATTTTCGTCATCCGAGACCGTGTTCCCGCGGATGACGAGGCGGAGCATAATGCCCGCATTATCAAATCGTTTGACATGGGTCATGACGCCTATGTCTATGTCGATATGCTCAATGAGAAACAACGGAAACTCGATACGGAAAAGAGAGAAGATCGGTAGCATGGGGCAACAGTACACCTGGGAGACCTGTTCAAGAGTTATACAATCGCAGGTTCGTACTCTGCAAACGGAGTCGCAACGGGTACTGAAAGAGAATCTTGCTGGTTTCTACCTACATGGCTCATTAGTATTGGGCGGCTTCAACCCTTCGCGAAGTGATGTCAATATTGTAGTGGTGACAAAGCAAGGGATGGATACGGAAGTCAAGCGCACACTTGTTTCACTCCTGCTACGCGTTTCTAAGATGCCTTGTCCGGTGAGCATTCACTTTCTCGCTCAGAATGCTATCTTTCCTTTCCAACATCCCTTGCCCTATGACCTCTACTATGATGAAGCAATGCGTGAACACGCTCAACAAGATATGCGTAACGACACCTGGAAACGTTGGAATGATAGAATCGAACACGATCCTGCTCTTACGATCATTCTCACCGTTCTTCAACTGCATGGCATTTGTCTCGCTGGAGAACCACCTGCAAAGACACTTCCTAGCGTACCAGAGCACGCATTTCGAGAAACTCTTGTCGCAAACGTTCAGATAGCGCAACAACATCCGCTACACGATCCTATCTCTTTTGTCTTGAACGCCTGTCGTGTCGCGGCATATCTGCATGACCACACTATTCTTTCTAAAGATGCTGGCGGTGTATGGGGGCTTGCCTCTCTGCCCGAACAGTATCATCCTCTTATTCAGCAGCTGTTAGCTCTCTATCGCAGTGAACGTCCTGGACGACCTGTGGGTCATGCGGCATTGCAGGATTTTGCCGCATACATACACGAAACAATTGTTGTTTGAGTGATGTTTCTCGCGAGGACAATTGATACTTCTCACCTGTGATTTGTGAGGTGGTGTGAAAAAGCTGTTTCTTCGAGAGCTTTCACAAAAAGCTGAACGCTGTTTGATGGCTTGCACGGATACAGTATCCCATATGGAATGGTGTACTCCCAATCGACAGGAATAGTGACTAGAGAGGGGTGGACATCTTTCCATCCGTCTAACGTCAGCAGAACTGCACCGTTTTCTTCACAACGGTTGAACAAATCAATATCATACTGATGGGATACGCCTTTAATCTGGATTTCCTGGTGTTCCGTTCCTAAATATTCCCGTATTCCGTCAATGAGCGGGCTGGTACCTGGTTTTATCATAGCAAGCCGCTCTCCATGGAAATCGGGAACAGAAAGCCTTTCCTTCTTGGCTAATGGATGCTCTCTTGAGACGGCAACACAGAAGCGATACTCCCCCAACTTGAGAGCCTGAAAAGAGTCAGACTCATACGCTCTCTCATACGCCCCGACCATGACATCAAAATCCTTCCCAAGAGTTCGATAAACAGTGGGCCAAGAGGCAGAGTCATCATCCAAGGGAACAATCTTCATTTTGAACTGGGGATAGGTAGTGCTGATGGTGTTCCATACATCTAAGAGGACGTTACATGGGTTCAACATTGATGTTCCAATACGTATACTGTACGGATTTTTCTGTGCGGCTTGATGCGCTCGTATAATGGATTTTTCTGAATACTGCATCAGAAACTTTGCATCATGATAATAGGAATTTCCTGCATCGGTGGCTCGTATCCCATGATTTGTTCGTATTAAGAGTTTCACACCAATTTGCGTTTCTAATGAATTCATTTGTTTCATGAGCGCAGTTGAAGATATATATAATTTCTCGGCAGCCTTTGAAAAGCTCCCAGCATCTATGACTTGGATGAACGCATTTAGTAAGTCATTTCCCATACAATTTCCCTTTGCATAAACCACAGGTTTATGCCATTGTAACTTTTTTGTTCTTCCCTGTCAAGCGAGTGGAGAGTATACTTACTTACATTGCAAAGAGCAATACATCACAAGAGATAGAGAAAGAGGATTTCTTCTTATGGATATTCAGGATAAAGTCGTTCTCATTACAGGTGCATCTGAAGGCATTGGCCTGGCTACTGCACGTCTCTTTGCTCAGGAAGGAGCAAAGGTCGCACTTGCGGCACGCTCTGCCGATACCCTTACTACCATTGTCAATGAACTTCATGAGCACCATCAGGAGGCTATCGCGGTTCCCACCGATATGCGCAACAAGGATGCTATCGAGGCTATGGTGAACAGCGTTTTTCAGCAGTATGGACGAATTGATATTCTCATCAATAATGCAGGACAATCTGTGCGTGGCAACGTCGCTGATGTGGATATCGATCAGTTTCGCCAAATTTTTGAACTCAATGTGCTTGCCCCTGTAGAAGCGATGCAGGCTCTGATCCCAAAGATGCGACAAAACGGCGGAGGTCTAATCATCAACGTGAGTTCGTCGGTTACAAAAATGCATCTGCCCTCCATTAGTGCATATGCTGCGACAAAGGCTGCCCTCAATATGATCTCTGATACTGCACGAGAGGAGTTAGCTTCAGAGAATATTCGCATCACAACGATGTTTCCTCGTCAAACGGCAACGAATTTCGGCAAAAATAGCTTAGCAACTCCAAATACAAGTCAGCAAGGTCCTCGCCCACCACAAGGGGGACCAGGACCCGATAGTCCTGAAGCTGTGGCCCAGAAGATTCTCGAAGCGGCACACAATGAGCCGCACGATCAATACATGGATCGTTAAGCGATCTTCAAATTAGTTGGAAAATCAATTCGCCGACAGCATCAAGGTCATCATCGTCGGCGAATGATCGCCCAGGTCATTCCCTCAGCAAGGTTTCAGTCCAGCCTCCAAATTTTCTTTTTAGCAAACTGAAACAAAATAGCTCAAGAAAACGAAACAAAACAGCCTCAGCATCTCTCTTATAGACAGCACAGTTTTTAGGTGCTCTATGTCGTAAGAAAAGGAAATGCTCAGTTCATGAACAGAAAAATGTCCGGCTCGCTCGTTTTCCCCGCAGATGATGCGGTACAGCCGTCTCTTATACGTCCCCTTCAAGCTCCCTCTACCAACGATTACGCTGAGTTAAAACAGATTCTCAAGAAACAAGGACTGTTGGAGAGACAGCCTGCGTACTACACCGTGCGTATTGTCCTTCTGTTAGCTTTGCTGACCATTGGAGTTGTGTTTCTCTTTGTTGTCAACAACTTCTGGTTGCAACTGTTGAACGCTGTCTATCTCGCGTTCGTCTTTACACAGATTGGATTACTTGGACATGAAGCTGGACATCGGCAAATGTTTCATGAATCATGGAAGCATGACCTGCTCGCGCTTGTAGGTGGAAATCTTGTGGTTGGTATGAGTTATGCATGGTGGCTTGATAAACACAATGCACACCATAGCAACCCAAACCATATGGATATGGACCCTGATATCGAAATTCCATTGCTGGAATTTACAGGACTAGAAGACCTCTCCAAGCTAGGGAAATTCAGGCAGTTTCTTGTGAAGCATCAAGCCCTGATTTTTCTGCCTGCTCTTATGACGGTGGCCATTGGACTACAATACAACGGTGTTGATTTTCTTCTGCACAAGAAGGCAAAGTATCAGGTTCTCGAATGGATAACAATGATTGTCCATTTCGCATTATACTTTGGCATCATTTTCTCGCGTTTTGTGTGGTGGCAAGCTATTCTCTTTATTGTTGTGCATCAAGCCATCGAAGGCATCTACCTTGGCTCAATCTTTGCACCAAATCATAAGGGTATGCCTGTGCTTGAAAAAGAGAACACGATGGATTTCTTACATCGCCAAGTGCTTACCGCTCGTAACATTCATGCCAACCCGATAACTGACTTCATGTATGGCGGCTTGAATTATCAGATCGAGCATCATCTGTTTCCAAGTATGCCACGTAACAAGTTAAAGCAGGCTCAAAAGATCATTAAGCCTTTCTGTCAGTCACATGATATCTCATATCACGAGACAAACATGATTCAGGCTTTCAAAGAAATACTGCTCAATCTCTATCATATTGGAGACCCATTGCGGGGCTAGCCAAATATCGGGAGCCAGAGCACCTGTAAGGGGAATGCATTCCCCTTACAGGTGCTCTGGCTCTACTCTAAAATCACGCAGCATCTTCTTGGTGAGTGTGTATCCATTGTGTCAGTATAGACGTTTGCTCGTGAGTGAGTCTGAGTGGATATAAGCCACTATCAACATCAACATGCAGCACAATACGTCCTGTTTGCTCTCTTACAAAGGTAAACGCGCCGATCTTTAGCTCTGAGTATGACTCTTTTTCCGTTGAACTGGTTGTATTCACTGCCATGCTCTTACATCCTTCCCTGAATATAAAAGTGAAACAACAGTATTTGCTGCTCACAGAGATATTTCAATGTAATTCACGTATAGTATGTATTTTGCTCTTTGTATTTAGCCGCTATAATGCCCCCACCAGGAGAGGCGAGACAGAGATTTTTTGACCCACCGTTGCCATCGCATCTGCCGATGAGACATACACCTTGCCGCCTTTTCGCTCAATCATGGTACTGAGACGATGAAGACGTTCTTCATCTTCGTAGCGCGTCCACGTTGGTTGATGGGCAGACCAGGAAACAACATTCTTTCGATGAGGAATAGTCGCGAGTATTTCTGGGGGAACAAAACGCACGAACTGCCCTTTGTCATCGGCATAAAGAGGTCCCAGGACAAAACCATCGCACCCCGCGCGTACTCCTGCTATCGCAATATTTTCGTATTCACTATCAGCAATATGCGGCAAGATGGGGCGTACAGCAATAAAAGCAGGGACTCCAATCTGCTTGAGGCTTGATACTGTTCCCATTCGTTCAGCCGGAGTGGGCGTATGAGGCTCTACACTGGAAGCGGAGTCCCAGCAACTAACCGATATGAGAGCACTTAACATCGTGCCATTCTTTTCCATACGTTGCTGAATTGCCGCAAGTGCGTTCAGTGTGGGTGCATCCAGTGATGCCTTTGTACTAAAGTTCAGATTTTTCCCTAGCATAGATAAGCGTTGCAGCATGGCGACACCGCGTGCTGGACGCGCGAAAGGATCACCATCATACCCGAATTGAATAGTATCAAAGGAAGTGTCTTGCGCGAATTGCTCGAATTGGGAGAGAACATCATCAGGATTGAGCTTGGACAGCCCTACCTCTCCACCCCGTGTATAGCAATATTTACACCCAAATGGACAAGGCTCTCCAACAGGTACAAGAACCCGATCCTTCTCTACTTTGAACAGAAGCCTTTTTGCCATTGGATGTGTCCTTCTCTCTTGTGTATCACCCCTTCTATAATCGCTCTTACAGATGGATGAATGCTGTTTTGCTTGATATGCCAAAAGTTGTGGCCTTTGAAGGAAGAATACCATATTTATTATAGGAGTCAACACATTTTGAAAATTTTGCAAAAAATGTAGCGTTTGTCATTTTTATGTTTTATCATAGACATATGTATGTTTTATCAAAAAAATCATACATATGTAAAAACTTTAAAGATATATGACGTACTGTACACTTTTATCGTTTTCGCGGCATACCGTCCTCTTGTATAGGAATATAAACGGTATGTATATTTAAAGAGATGAGTGTACTTTTGTTCGCTCATAGCACAACCACTAGACAAGTGACGACCACAAACGTATAATGCGAAGACAAGAGGAACATCTGCTGCATCCGCAAACTGTGAATAACAGCAGTATGCAAGATATGCAGAAGGCTTATCAAGACCTGAAACAAGAAGGAAAATAATAGTATGCCATCTTCCAATAACTCCAAGAAAAGCAGTAGTGCGAGTACCTATATTAACGAGGGGAAGAAAAAGGCAGAGATCCGCCGTCTCATCATTCAAAGTCATATGATTACTGCTGCGATGGGCGGTGTACTTCCAGAGCAAACCGACACTAGTATTTTTCATCGTGTTCTTGAGATTGGGTGTGGTGCTGGTGGGTGGGTGTTAGAAACTGCTCAGACTTATCCTGAAATGAACGTGGTGGGGATTGACATCAATCCCTTGATGGTTGAGTATTCTTATACTCAGGCAAAAGCACAGGGACTCGAAAACCGTGTTGAATTTCACGTCATGGATGCCCTGAAGAAGTTAGAATTTCCTGAGAACTCATTTGACTTGGTAAACTTACGCTTTGGTATAAGTTTTGTACGTACTTCGGAATGGCCCAGTCTCCTTCTTGAGATGCTACGTGTCGTTCGTCCAGGAGGGATTATTCGCCTGACTGAATGTGAGACTGGTTCCCACAGTCCAAGTCAAGCAATGACACAACTGAATGATCTAGGTACACACGCCTTATATCGTGCTGGATATCTTTTTGCACAAGAATATACAGGCTTAACTAGTCACCTGGCAGAACTTCTCACGAAAAGTTGGTGCGAGAGAGTGCAGACCAAGTCCTATCCCTTACTATTTCGAGGGGGGACACCCGAAGGAAAGGACTTTAAAGAAGATATGGATTATATATTTCAAATGACGCGCCCATTTATTCAGAAATGGGGGGGCACTCCAGAAAATTATGACGTTCTCCATCGACAATGCGTTAAGGACATGGAACAGCCGGGTTTCTCTGCAACATGGCCCCATCTCACTGCATGGGGATACAAGCCTCTTGCATAGGCGAAATAATCTTGACTGTGTAGTAGCTCTATCTTCACATAGAAAAAGGCTCATTGAGACGAGAGACAAGAAGGAAAATAATAGTATGCCATCTTCCAATAACTCCAAGAAAAGCAGTAGTGCGAATACCTATATCGTTCATGACAAGAAGCAAAAGGCAGAACTCCTCCGTCTCAATATTCAAAGCCGCATGATTACAAAAGCGATGGGAGGCGTTCTTGCAGAGCAATCTGACCCAAATAGCTTTCATCGTGTTCTCGATGTTGCGTGTGGTACAGGTGGATGGGTGCTAGCAGTAGCGCAAGCCTATCCTGAAATGAACGTGGTTGGGGTTGACATCAGTCCGTTGTTAATCGAGTATTCTCGTACTCAAGCAAAAGAGCTGGGACTCGAAAACCGTGTTGAATTTCATGTCATGGACGCTCTCAAGAAACTTGAATTTCCAGACAACTCGTTTGACCTGATAAACCTACGTTTTGGTGTAAGTTTTGTACGCACCTGGGAATGGCCCAATCTTCTTCTTGAAATGCAACGTGTTGTTCGTCCAGGAGGAACCGTTCGTCTGACTGAATGTGAGATTAACACCCCCGGTTCCAGTCAAGCAACGACGGAACTTCACGAGGTGTGGATACGCGCTTTTTATCAGGCTGGACACCTTTTTACGCAAGAACCTGCCGGCTTAACTAGTCACCTGGCAGAACTTCTCACGAAAAGTTGGTGCGAGGAAGTGCAGACCAAGTCCTATCCCTTACTATTTCGAGGGGGGACACCCGAAGGAGAG
>CAXTWV010000039.1:13114-18870 GCA_964248005.1 uncultured Ktedonobacteraceae bacterium
AGTGCAGACCAAGTCCTATCCCTTACTATTTCGAGGGGGGACACCCGAAGGAGAGGCTTTCAAAGAAGATACGGAATATGTCTTTCAATCAACACGTCCATTTTTAAATAAATGGGGGGGCATTCCAGAAAACTATGATGCCCTCCATCGACAATCACGCAAAGACATGGAGCAGCCTGATTTCTTTGTAACTTGGCCTCACCTTGTAGTATGGGGATGCAAACCTCTCACCACGGCGTGATAATTTTGATTGCATATAACTCTATCTTTACGTAGGCTCATCGAGATGAGAGACAAGAAGGAAAATACTACTATGCCATCTTCTAGTAACTCCAAGAAAAGCGGTAGCGCGAACACGTATGTCGTTCATCAGAGCAAGAAAAAGGCAGAACTCCTTCGCCTTGCTCTTCAAAGTCGTATGATTACAACGGCGATGGGCGGCGTACTTTCGGAGCAGCCCGACCCAAGTATTTTTCGGCGTGTCCTCGATATTGGATGTGGCACAGGTGGATGGATAGTGGAAGCGGTTCAAACCTATCCCGAAATGAACGCAGTAGGAATTGATATCAATCCGTTGATGGTCGAGTACTCCCTTGCTCAAGCAGAAGCGCAGGGTATCGAAAGCCGTGTCGAATTTCAGGTTATGGATGCTCTCAAGAAGCTTGAATTTCCTGATAACTCGTTTGACCTAATAAACCTACGTTTTGGTATAAGTTTTGTACGTACCTGGGAATGGCCCAATCTCCTTCTTGAAATGCAACGTGTCGTTCGTCCAGGAGGAATTATTCGTCTGACCGAGTGTGAGAGCGGTTCCAAAAATACGAGTCAGACATTGACACAATTGGATGATTTAGGTACACGAGCTTTGTATCAGGCTGGGCATCTCTTTGCACAAGAAAAAACGGGCTTAACAAGTCATTTGGCAGACCTTCTCACGAAAAGTTGGTGTGAAGGTGTACAGACCAAGTCCTATCCTCTAGCTTTTCATGCGGGGACGCCAGAAGGAGTGAATTTCAAAGAAGATATGGATTACACCATTCAAGTGACGCGTCCATTTATTCAGAAGTGGGGCGGGCTACCAGATAATCATGACGTCCTCTATCGACAAGCCCTTACGGATATGGAGCGGCCGGATTTCTCTGCAATCTGGCCTTATCTCACTGCATGGGGACGTAAGCCGTTTACAGACAGTAAATAATTTTGCGTACACCTCGGTCTTATTTTTCTTGAAGAAAAGGAGCGGTGATACTATGCCTTCAGAAATATCGCAAATGAATGGTTCAGAAGCTCGTTTACTAAGTGATGAACGGTTTTTACGGAGGATTGCCTACCTGTATTATGAAGATAGCAACTCGCAAGAAGTGATCGCCGAGAAGGAATTTTGCTCTCGCCAGACGGTAAGCAAAGCACTACAAAAAGCGAAAGACAGGGGTATTGTTCGCATTTCTATTGTCCCGGATATGCGTACAGGCTATTTACGCAATCTCTCGCGTGAGGTGCGTACAGAACTGAAGCTTGACGATGTTGTGCTCGTGCCTGGTCGTAGCTTTGAGGGTATGGCAAAGAATGAAACGAACGATGAAGTGGTGACTGAGATCGCAACTGCTGCCGGAGACTATCTCGATCAACTCATTACGAACACTGACGTACTTGCTGTTTCTGGTGGTACAACGTTCATGCGTAATATGGTACGCTATCTCAAGCCGAGTAAACTTCTTCCCCATTTACAGGTAGTGGCGACTATCGGTTTCGTCCAAGCGCATACCAGTGACGGCGATGCCAACCTGATTGCCCACGATATTGCGGAGGCATATGGAGGCGAGCATACTTGGTGTTGTATGCCCGCATTTTACCCATCGTTCTCAGGGGCACAAGACTATCTGCCAAGGCTGATGCATAATGATCCCATCGTAAAGCAAGCCGTCGATCTCCATGAGAGGGCAAATATCGTCATGATGGGAATTTGGCCTCCTCATACAAATAATGAAGTGATCTTAAAAGGCATACTCTCCAAGGACCAGATACAAGCGGTAGAGAGGTTCCAACCAGCCGTGGATATCAACCACTGGGTCTTTGATGCGGAGGGTCAATGCATTAACACGATGCTTGACCCACAACCATATTGTTTGTCGGGAATGGAAATTCCAACGCTCAAGGAAAAAATTAGACAACGAGGCACGAAAGTAATTCTCGTTGCAGGTGGTGGTCCAGCCTACCTTCCTGCACTTCGAGCTGCACTCAAGGCTGGTCTTGCCAGTATTGTTATCACAGATCATATCACCGCACAATTACTATTGGAGCAGAAGTGACAGATATGCAACAAGCCTCTCATCGGCTCTTGAAGCAACTAGATGTATATGTCTGTGAAGATGATGCAGAAGTTGCTTCTGTTACTCGTGCGAAGCAGATGATAGTGCAACATGAAGATATTTGGTTACAAAGTTGCAAGGCAGGTCACATTACTGGCTCCGGCCTTATCTTTGATAGGGCAAACGAGCGTGTGTTGCTCATGTGTCATCGCAAACTTCAGTTATGGTTGCAAATGGGAGGGCATGGTGAAGGCGAACTCGACCCTTCACAGATTGCGTTGCGCGAGGCTATTGAGGAATCGGCACTGCCTGACCTCACGTTTTTTCCCGCTTCTGAGCAACCAACGTTTATTGATGTCGATGCGCATACTATTCCAGCCCGACCTGATGTACCAGAACACTATCATTTAGACTTTCGCTATCTCTTACTTACATCGTCACCAGAAAAGATTCGGCTACCACATGCTGAAGCGCATGACTTACGTTGGTTTTCATTCTCTGAAATTCCAGCATTACCTCTCAAGCCCGCAACGCTTCGCTTGGTGAAGAAAGCTGAGCGACTCTTAAGAAAAAGCCTTTCTTGACACACACTTCCATCTATACCTACTAGACCTGTTCTGCTATAATGAAAAATAAGGGAGACTTCAGACGACATATTCTATTGTCAAGGAGAGCGTTTAAGATATGCAGAAGGATATTCAACAGGAGACTCAGCAAATAAGGCCATCAGAGCCAACACGTAGCGAGGATAGCACCATTCTACAAAGCAATCTTTTCGGTGCTCCAACAGTGATAGCAGAACCGCCTGACCCGCTAGAAAAGCCATTTCCACCGTTGGTACGTACAAATCCTCTCACCGATCAATCGAGTCTTGCCGCATGCGCTATTCCCTATCAACAGGAGTTGATGTTGCGTGGGAAGTCAAATTATACCGTGACCTGCTTCTTGTCGGACCTTAAGATGTTCAGCGACTATACAGGCTATGATACTCCTGTTGGGCGTCTCTCAAAAGAGCAACTTACTGATTGGTTGATGAAACTCAAATTTGGGACAAAGGGACAGGTGCCTGCTCCAAAAACGATGGCGCGTCGTGTCACGTTTCTGAAAAACTTCTTTTCCTGGCTCCATCGTGAGTCGGTGATTCAAGAGGACCCTGCCGCGAGCTTGACACTTGAGCGTCCATTGCCACCATTACCAGAATTGTTGTTTGACGACGAGATACAGCGTTTGCTGACTGCTTCTGAGGAAGATTCGCGTTGTCATTGCCTTGTCTACCTCGTATTACATGCAGGCTTGAAAAAAGAAGAGGTTATGGGGCTAAAAGTTCATCAGGTTGATCTCTCAGACGAACGCGTCCCCCTGGTAACGGTGCATTTTGCCGCCTCGACAAACAAGCAGCATAGAGAGCGTCGCCTTGCCCTGCCAGCCGAGTTCACACACATCTTTCGGGCATATCAGCAAAAATATCATCTCACCAACGAACTGTTTGCCTGCACCGACCGTAACCTGAACTATATTCTCGCGAAGGCTGTGAAAGCTGCGAATATCAAGAAGCGCGTCACGCTACAACTGCTTCGTGATACTTTCGCTGTGCAGCAACTGAAAGCAGGCGTGACGCCAGAAGCGTTACGTGAAAAAATGGGCCTCTCCGATGAGGCATGGTTGGAGTCCAGAGAAAAATACCGACGCCTTGCATTTCCGAAATAAAGTTAATAATGTTCATTTGGCAATTGCAGGGAGACCGCAAGGGTCTCCCCTACACGTAGAGCAACCGCAAATATGTAGGGGAGACCCTTGCGGTCTCCCTGCCTCTTTAGGTCTTTGCGTCGTTGACTTTACCATGGTCTTTGCATCGGTGGTTGCATTGGTGCTTGTGGTGGTGTTGACTGCATGAGGACAAGCCTTGCCGCACGACGTTTTAGTACTCGACTACATAGAAGCGCATTGATGATGATCGCACCAATCGCAAGAGGAGCAAGACAGACGAGTCCTATACCGAGTGTAAATACTGTACCCAAGATCATAACAGGACAGTAAATGAAGATACTACACAGCAAAAGAATCACACCAGTAGTCGTTTCTCCGCCTATTATCCATCCGACACCAAAGATACCGAAGAGCGATAACACAATCTCTACCACAAGTGGAGCATCACTGTTGGTTGTTTGTACCACTGTAATGTTGCCTTGTGGATAGAGAGGTGCATAAGACGCGGGTGCATATCCTGGCGTTTGCTGAGGAAATGGTACATACGCGCTCTGTTGCATCGGAGGAGGAACTGCACTATATCCAGCCTGATATAGAGGTGGACCACCAAACTTACTGAGATCGTCCTGTGGAGGTCCTTGTTGTACCTGATAGGCAGAAGGACGCATGTAGTGCATTTCATGCTCAGTGGGCATCCCGCAAAAAGGACACTGTGTAGCTGTATCAGCTATCTCTTTTCCACAACGATCACAGAACATAGTTATTGTATCCCTTTATTCTAGCATGTTCCCCTTTGGAAAACAGTCTATTTTGTTGTACCATTCGCGCTTGTATATCAGAGAGTTATGTTGAGTCGATGCTCCAACTACCAGCATCACCACTAATTTCCAGAGTTCCCACCTGTGCCGTTTGTACAACTTGCAGATGTGGTCCATCGTTAGTTGTTGACAATAGCGTGGGTGGCAATGTCATAATGGAGGTCGTGCCACTTTTACGCAATTTCGCACTGAGTACACCGGGTGTGATGACCAGGAGGGACGGTTGCGCTTGTTGCAACACCTCTGTCAACTCAACGGGAAACTGCTTATCGACTTCTCCTATTACTTGTACGATTGACGCATGTATATAGTTGAGAGGAAGTGTTGCCAGTAAGCCCGCCAACGCATATTTACTTTGGGCAGCAGAACCGAGCAGCAACATGCTAAAATCTGGCGCAATGAGCCGTACTATAAGACCATTGTCGCGTATCTCAGTTGTGCCTTTGTGTAGTGACGCAGTAGGCCATAGTATTTGCAGGGCAACCTGCGTTCCAATCGTAAGAGTTGTCCCCTGTGTGACTGGAATGTAATGTAGTCCCCGATCCCGAATCGTCTTTCGCCACAAAGCATAGGCCACGCTTGGATGAAGCATTCCTGCATCAACCACTTCGCCTATCTGAAAACGCGTCACGATATCTTGTAATCCTGCGAGATGCTCGGCACGTGGTGAGGTAAGAACGACCGCATCAAGTGTTCGTTGCCATGATGGGAGGCGACTATCTAGTTCTTGCGAGAGCGATGTGGCATCCAGCCCTCCATCGATAAGAATAGTTTTCGCATCAGGTGTATGTACCAGAATAGCCTCACCTTGTGGTGGTTGTCCGGCAGGTCCAACGTCAAGAAATGTAATCGTGAGTCGTCCATCAGGTTGTGTCGCAAAAGCTGTCGTACTAGTTGCCAGCACAATAAGCAATGCTATGCC
>CAXTWV010000039.1:18970-22128 GCA_964248005.1 uncultured Ktedonobacteraceae bacterium
AACATACCCAGCATAAGCAAAAGCCCTAATAGAGGAACAATAAGGATATTTGTAATGGGCGCAATAAGCGATATCTCATTAAAATTTATGGCAAAGAGCGGCAGTGTTGCTGTTTGTGCCGCCAATGTCACCGCAAGTATTTCTGTTAGGTATATGCCAAGAGGAAGACGCTTTAAGAAACGAAGATAGAACTGAAAAAAGGGCGTAAATAGAACAATTCCAAGTGTACCAATAAACGACAGCAAAAAGCCTACATCCCACAAGACAAATGGATCGAATGCGCTCATAAGTAGTGCAGCGAGTGCGAGTGCTGTATAAACGTTGTAGACACGTCCGATACGTGGTGCTATCACGAGTAAGGCGCCCATGATACCTGCGCGGAGAGCGGCTGGTCCAGCACCACTGAGCAACGTATACGCTAGAATGCTCACGAGTACAAGGGATGTTGCGAGTCCTTGTCTCCAATCGCCACGTCTCTGTGCAGGTAGTAGTTTTTGAGAAGGTTTTGGTGTTTCGTATAGTCTTTTAGCACTACTAGCAACGAGACCTGCCATAATCGTTACCTTGAAACCGGAAGGCGCGATAAGGTGAGCGCAGCCTGTTGCGTTAAAAGCTGGAATAAGAGGTTTTAGTGCAGGGGTACGCAAACTCAAAAGAATTGCTATGAGCAGGGCTGCTTCAGGTTGTGGAAGTGATTGCTCGATAATTGTTGCGAGTGTTACACGTAGATGGTAGAAAAAGGCGATGATAGGGTTGCCCTCATTTTGATTAACTGTGATACGAGGAAAGGCCATACTCGCGAAGATGTTGAGGGTGCTAGGCGGTTGAGGTTTCTGGAGCTTTCCCTGCACTTCGACATCATCGCCATAGTTTGCTCCATATGGGTCTTCGATGAGTGTTCCTAACGTTTGCACTGCTAGTTGTCCATCAGCATCTTGCCACGAAGCGTTGCCAGCTTTAAGAATTTTTGTGACTGAGACGACGAGTGTACGGCTACGTCCCTGTACTTTCGGTTCGTCGGAGACGGTACCCTGAATAGTTACAATCCCACGAATAGATGGATTAATGGCTTTGGGATCATTTGCAGAGAGTGTGTAGCGATACGCACCCAAAAAAAGGCATGTGAGGAGGAGCATAATCAGGCGACTTTGCGGATCACGCCAAAGTGGAAAGAGGAAAAGCAGTGCCACACCTGCTCCTATAAGCAACGCAAACGCAGGTAAAGGGTCTATGGCATCAAGAAGGATGCCAGCCAGCCATGCCCCTGCTAGTAGCACGAGGGCTAGTCCATGCAGATCAAACGCGGTTGTTTTCTGTTGTTGCACAATGACGCTCTACAAAAGAACACTACACAAAACAATAAAAAGTTAGGAATGTACCGTTTGCATAACATAGGCAGTTACATGAACAGCAATGTAGACACCCACGCCAACGCCAACCGCAACACCGACAAATCTTCCAAGTTGCTGACCGAGGCGTCCACCTTTGACAAGACTCTCATCAAGCGAGTTCGCGACCATCCAGCCTAATAGTGTACCTACTGGTCTCCCCGCTAACGTGCCGATGCCCGCACCGAGGAGAATACAAACAAGCCAAACAACGCCGCTTAGCAATAAAACAAAACTATTCGCTAGTGTCATAGAACACTTACCATTTCACTATGTAAAGCAAGACAACAAACGCATTTATTGGTTCAAACTTATTATACCGTACATTGCGCCTTTATTTTGTTATAGATGGTACGACTTACAACGGCTGCTAATTGATCTACACTAGAATAATTGCCGTTTTGTGTTCTGTAGTCTATGATGGTTTGTGCTGTTTTTTTGCTCACATGAAGGTTTAGGGTAAGTTCGTCAACGCTTGCCGTGTTAATATTGACGAGTTGATTATTTGAATTGCTTCCTACTGCTGGTGTGCTGCTTCCACCTCCTATCCCTGATATACTGCTTCCTGTACTGGAGACACTGCCTGTACTGGTCGGAGGTGTTTCACCTATTTGTGTTATGTATACTTCTTGCCCGTCGCTCAATTTTGCGGCAAGATTGATTGCCACAAGATTAGCTGTGGGCAGCGTACCACCTGCAGCTTGTATGAGATCATAGACACGTGCCCCTGATGCTAGCGTATAAATACCAGGATTTTTGACTGCCCCCACAACATATACCCGTATCCCATCGGTTGTTGACACAGTAGCACCAGAAGCAGCAAAATTTTGTTGACTGACATTTGTACTCGAACTTGTTGTTGTCGTTGTTGTCGCCGGTGTTGCTGTATGCCAGACCATATAAATTGCGCCTACTAACCCTATCACAAGAAAAACCGCGATCATACGATTGATGAGTTTTTTCCTGGGTGGTGTGGTTGGTGTAGGTACAACAGGAACGGGTAGCAGTGAGCTTGTCGCACTGGTAGTAGGCAGTACAGTTTTGAGCGGTGGAGGAAAGGTAATCGGTTGTTGGAGTGTTTGCTGTTGCGCGATATAGTGACGACGCATTCCGGCTTGCTGATTGCCGTTCGCGGGCAGTTGTGGCTGCATCATTGACATATATTCTTCTCTTTCGACAAATTATTCACAAGCAGAAATATAACAAGTCAATCGACAGTTGTCAATAGAGAAGTAAGGAAACTTTTGTTGTCGCTTAGCCGTGCTATTAGATGAACTATTGTTGCTACAATCTTATAAAGTGGAGTTTAACCATTATGAAATATGAAGAGTTTATTGCACAGGTTCGCCGTCGTGCTCGCCTTACTACGAGTGAAGAGGCAGAGAAGGCAACAAAGGCTACGCTTGAGACACTGGCAGGACGTTTACAGGGCAATGAGGCAACTCAACTTTCTGCACAGCTTCCACAAGAAGTAGCTTTGTATCTGCAACCAGCCTATGCAGGCATTGGTGACAGCTACGGCCTTGACGAGTTCTTCTACCGCATCAGTGAGCGTGAGGGGGTAGAGCTAGCAGAGTCAACGTTCCATGCGCGTGTCGTTTGTGCCTTGTTAAGCGAAGCCGTCTCTATTGGGGAGATGGATGATGTGCGTGCGCAACTTCCACCCGACTTCGCTAAACTGTTCGATGTACAAAACGAAGGCGAAATTCCCGAACTAGGGGATGTTGTCTCAGAATAGGCTAGTCCATAGTCAAGAAAACGGTGTGGCAG
>CAXTWV010000040.1:0-22123 GCA_964248005.1 uncultured Ktedonobacteraceae bacterium
GGCTCCCCTGAAACATATTTTCCCTCCATCCAGATCGTGACATCATGTCGCCCTTCATTTTTGAAAATATCGTTGGTAATCGTAAGAAATGTAGCATCAGTAATCGTAATGCCAGTCTCTTCCAGGGTTGTACGTGAGGCGCACTCCTGAGGCGACTCACCATATGCTAATGCATCTCCCGGTACTGACCACGTTTCTACTCCATGCGGATTTTTACGCCTGATAAGAAAAACTTGATGCACGTCTCTAATGACGACACCGACTTTTACTTCTGGTTGTTGTGGCATGTACGCTTCCTTTTGGCTTTCTCGCTTCCAACGGATATTCTCAATGATTTTCTATAGTGATTTTCACCGACGAATACAGATAATGTAAGTAGAGGCTTGTGCTATACTACTTACATTCGTATAGTATACTTTATGACGAGGAAAGACTTACTCATGAGCGACAATCGCTTCCTCGACCCACGATTGCAACAGGTGTTGGAATTTCCACTCGTGAGTGGGATATTTGGGCGTCGTTCGCGTCGTTTTGGCTATGGTATGATGATACCGAGCGGACCTCTTGCGTATACTTCACAACATGAACCGCTTCCTCTGTGTGAACTTGAACAAGCTCTATTACTTGCGGCAGGTACGGGAATCACTGGCTGGAACTTCGGTATTCCTTTTACTGTCAATCAGAGCGATGCACTCAGTAACTATAGCTTACGTATGACAGGGCGTACCATCCCTTCCGCAGCAACCATCGGGGCGAGTGAATTATTTTTTACTGACGACTCTGGTATCTACGTGACGCGTACACGCGATATTATGCCAGGACGCCTCCGCGAATTTGCAGGCGACGATGTGTCACGCATTCTCGCGCATACTCAAGCTGCGACGGTGCAATTAAGCAAGGAGCGGCTCTTCCTGCCTAGAGAGGCACCTCATTATGACGAGCATAACTTCTGGAATAGCAATCAACCCGGTACGACGCTCTTTATGCCGATAGGCGATGTGGGACAACAACTCCTCGCTCTCCTAGCAATGTATGTCTCCAATGGCTATACCCTCTACGATGATTATAAAGGCTGTCTGGGTGGTAAGCTTGAACCCTTTATCCGAACAGGGGTTATTCAAGATACGCCACAGATGCGTTTTTCACTCTCGCACATTGAACAGGCAGCATACGCAACGGTCGCAATGGAGCTTGGCTTGATGGGCCAAAACATTGTGCTTATGATGCAGGCGATTGGGTTAGGTGGCTGGATGTACTCTGGTATCTTCCCATATAGCGCATTGGGAGCCTTTGCCAGCGAGGGAATTGCTGGGCTTAGTTTTCGCTTTGTGCATCGGGAGGAGTGGACCCTACCAAATCCTGTTGGGCTTGACGGCTATTATGAATCGCTCTGTCCGCCATATGTCTCGGACATGTATGAAGCAGCACACAAGCTTGCGGAACGAAAGTTTGGTCCAGGTGGAACCTATGATGTGACAACGGGTGGGCCATTTCGCGAGAGTAGTGCGATAAAAGCTACGGCTCAACCCTATACACAGGCACAGATTGAATGTATTGGTGAGATGGCGCAACACATTTATAGTACCTATGGACGCATACCTGGACACTTCCCAACTATTCTTTTACGCATCTATACACAGGCGCATCATCTTGAGCAGGGATTTTATGACCAGTTCTTTGGTCCTGAAGCATATCTCAACACGCATGCGGAACATATGCAACTCTGGCATCCCGATCAGTCCTGAACATGTGGCTGTCTGGATTCTAGTAGGATTGACACAGAAACGAGTTCATCTATGCATCATTCAGAAGAAAATCAGCATTCCTTACTTGAAGATATACAGACCATATCACATGAGAATGGTACTGTTCAGGCTCTCGTGAGCGGTGGCGTCACCTATATGGAACAAGCCATGCCACGCTTTCTCCAGGACTTACACACGCTTTGTCTTACCGAGTCACCATCAGACAATCCACAAGGACTGAATGCGATGGCGGACCATCTCGCGACTCTGCTTCAACGTGTAGGGATGCAGACTTCAATCGTGGAACATCCACGGGGTAATGCTGTCGTGGGAACTCTTACCGGAAATGCTTCTACAGGTCCTATATGCCTCTTGCTTGGACATCACGATACTGTACACCCCGTTGGTGTTGCCCAGTCACGTACACATCTCGCTGAAGATAGGTTTTACGGGCCGGGGACAGTGGATATGAAAGCAGGACTGCTTCAAGGTATCTATGCCTTAGATATCCTCAAGCAGCAGAACTATAGAGATTTTTCTACAATACTCTTTGTCTCAGTGCCGGACGAAGAAATTTCTACCCGCTATCATGTTGGGCTAATCAGGCAGATTGCCAGAGAATATGCTCCCTTCGTGCTAGGGCTGGAAGGGGCACGGTCGATTGGGAATGTGGTCACGAGACGCAAGGGATGTGTGCAGTATAGACTCACTGCGCAAGGAGTGGCGTCTCACGCGGGCAGTGCTCCTGAGAAGGGACGAAACGCTGTTTTGGAACTGGCACACCAAATCGTCCAGGCTCAGCAACTCATGGGATGGCGCAGTGGTATGACTATCAATGCAGGTCCCATAACAGGCGGTTCACGGGCGAATATCGTGTCCGACTTCGCCGAGATTATCTTTGATCTTCGCTTTCTCCGCCTGGAGGATCGTCTCGAAGCGGAAACCTACTGGCGCGAGTTGTTAGAAAAGCATCTCGTGCCAGATGTCACGCTTACGCTACGTCCTGAACCAGATTGGATGCAACCAATGGAAGCGACTGAACAGAGCTTGTTCATGGCACAGCAGGTCCAGTTGATTGCTGAATCTATTCTCAAGACTCCATTTGACCCCGAAACAAGGGGAGGAGCATCGGATTGTTGCACCACTGCTGTAGAAGGTTGCCCATCAATCGACGGACTTGGTGCTATTGGAGGTGGAGCACATACCAGCGAGGAATACGTGCTCTTGCCACCTATACCAAGCCGAATAGCGTTACTGGCGGGTTTAATTGCGTCGGCGATGAGGAGGGATGCAACGGACATGTAGGGACCGATGTATCACGTCCTCTTGGCCTATTCGATTGCCGACAAGGACGTGATACATCGGTCCCTACAGGCGCATATCCAGTGTATTTTGTGAAACCCCATAATTATTGCCCCTACATTGGTTCTTTTCTGTTACGTTAACGGTATTGTAGGTGTTCCCCATGTGACTGAAGCGACAACCTGTAATGGAAGGATGCCGTCTGGTTGAAACTGTAGCAGAAGCGTTCGTATTTGTCGGTCGAGGTCAGCGGCCTTTTGCTCCCCCATACGTTCTCTGGAAAAGCCACTTCTTGAATGCAGACCTTCGATATAGTCGTTGAGTGACTGAGAAAAAGGAATAGGTGCTGTCTCTTTCTCGCCTTGTTTGTGAAAGAAGCCTCGTGCCTCTAATTCTTTGATTGCGTTAGAACCTCTGTGACCCTGACGACGCTCTGAAAATTGCGCTAAGACCTTTCTGATCTCGGTATCCCACGGCATAGGCTGCGTTCTACGATAAATCAACGCGAGAGAGCCTTTGGGAGTAAGCATCCTGTGAAAGCGTGGAAACGCAATCTCCCATGCAGGCCAATGGATACTTGACCCGGCTGTAATGAGTGCATACGGAGGAGCAAGTTGTACCTCCTCTACCTTTCCATATATCCAATGGAGTTGTGGATGGCTCCCATTGGGCAACTGCCTTCCCCGTTCGATCATACCCTGCGAAAAATCAACGGCATCGACCCGTTCGACACGCTCAACGAGGGGTCGCGCGATATCACCTGAACCTGAGCCAACATCGAGAACCGTTCGCGGCTCATCACGAATAAGGGAAGCAAGAATAGTAAAAACCTCTTGAGGATAAGGAGGACGATAGCGATAGGCTTCAACGACGTGCTGATCTTTAAATGCCTCAGCATAATAGGTATTGAAATTTTCTGGTTTTGGTTGCATCTCTTTTTCCTCTTATGTATAGGCAGACCTTACTCGCGCAAGGTGCTGAGTCGTCGCATTTCTGGCCAAAGGATAGCTACGAGTACAACAATCAGTATCGTCCCAATTCCACCAAGAACAACTGAACCAACGGGGCCGAGCAATTGTGCGGTTACCCCCGATTCAAAGCCGCCAAGCTGGTTGGAC
Organism: uncultured Ktedonobacteraceae bacterium; assembly: GCA_964248005.1. Lineage (GTDB taxonomy): Bacteria > Chloroflexota > Ktedonobacteria > Ktedonobacterales > Ktedonobacteraceae > JBBQVS01. The sequence goes on from CAXTWV010000040.1 coordinate 4,166, forward strand.
GTGCCAATGAAAAGTGAGTTGACGGCACCGACACGCCCCCGCATTTCGTCAGGAGTGCGAACGAGAAGGAGGGTGGCGCGAATGACAACGCTGATGTTATCGAGCGCACCGAGGATGAGCAGCATCAAAAATGAGAGCCAGAACCAGTGTGAGAGGCCAAAGATAATTGTTGCCACCCCAAATCCAGTCACTGCTAGCAACAAAACAGGTCCAGCTCTCTTAAATGCTGGTCTATGTGCCAACGTGAAGGCCATACTGATCGCTCCAATTGATGAGGCCGCTTGTAGACTTCCCAGGCCAAATGGTCCCACGTGTAGAATATCTTTTGCGAAAATAGGGAGGAGTGTCACTGCACCACCGAGCAAGACCGCGAATAGATCAAGAGTGATTGCGGCTAGCATAACTTGCGAGCGTCCTAGAAAGCGTATGCCATCAATTAATGCACTTAGCTTTCTGTTCGAGGCAGAAGACACTTTTTGTGGTCCAACTCGAATAAAGAGGAAGAGTATAACAACGGTGAGAAAACAGATAGCACTACATATGTAGACATAGCTTGCTCCGCCAAGTAGTCCTATTAAAAAACCGCCTGCCGTTGGCCCCAGGACCGCGGATAACTGGGTAGCACTACTGCGCCAAGTTATCGCATTTTCAAATGCTTGCTCTGGTACAACCTGCGAAACAAGTGCGGAACTTGCGGGAAAGCTAAAGGATTGGGACGTTCCGAGCAGAAGGAGACACCCATAGACCCAGAGCAGAGGCCCACGTTGAAAAGAGAGTGTTGCTAAACCAAGCGAGGCGAGGAGTGAAAGTGTTTGTGTGACAATGAGAATGTAGCGGCGACTGATATTGTCTGCGGCGTATCCGGCTGGCAAGAAAAGGATAATGAGCGGAATCACCTGTGCTAATCCTATGCCTCCCAGTACGAGAGCTGAGCCAGTGCGATTGTACAATTCCCATCCAATGGCTACTGTCAGCATTTGCTGCCCAAACATGGTGAGAAAGACACTGCCAAGCAGAAAGCGAAAATCGCGGAAGCGTAAAGCTCCATACGAATCACTGTTCCTGTTCTCTGTTTCGGTGGGAAGATGGCTCAATGATGGGCTACGTACTATGTTTTCTGATAATGGTTCTTCTAGCGATTCTTCAAGGGCTTCTTGTTCCAGCTTTTCGTTTTCCATACTCATTAGCTAGTTTTCTTGTCATTTCTTAGTATGTGCGAGCTTTGTCATGATGGTACTCGCTTTCGTTCGACTTTTATCTCTTTGTATCGTATCACATTTTCACAAAATGGTTATGTGTTAAAATAAGGTGGAGAGCCGAGGTAGTCACTTTATTTTCAGAGCGAGATGAATAAATCATCTGCGACATATAGAAAGGCATATCATGGAGGTATTTGACGCGGTACGAACTGTCTTAGCGGTTCGTCAGTTTCAGGACAAAGAGATTCCGGAATCGGTTGTCCATCAAATTGTCGAAGCTGCTCATTTGACCGCTAGCAGTATAAATGGTCAGCCGTGGCATTTCGTTGTCGTACAGAACAAAGAGATGCTACGCCAGATTGGAGCGCTTGTGCAAAACGGTCCGTATACTGCACAGGCTCCACTTGCTATCGTAGTTGGCATGGAGCATAGCCCCTACGCCGTTTCCGATGCGAGTCGCGCTATCCAATCTATGATTCTCACCGCATGGTCTCAGGGTGTCGGCTCGAACTGGACCGGTTTTGAAAACCTTCCGCAGGTGAATCCCGTGCTAGGCATACCAGAGGAAATCAAGCTACTCGCTGTCGTTCCTTTTGGGTATCCAGTTGCGAATCTCGGTAAAGGACAGAAAAAGCGCAAGCCGTTGGGCGAAGTTGTTCACCGGGAACGTTGGGGGCAACCATACAAGTAGGAGTGGGTAAGGAGGTTTTGAATATGCAGATGAATCAGGCGACGGACGTGGCTATTATTGGTGGGGGTGTCGAGGGTTGCTCGATTGCATACCACCTGAGCAAAGCGGGGGTTCGAGTCAGCGTGATAGAGCGGGAGGAAATCGCGTCGGAGGCTTCGAGCGCGGCGGCTGGTCTGCTTGCCCCTGCGGATGTGCTTACGGGACCAAAGGCAGGTGCTGATCTTTTTTTTGCCAGTTGGTCGATGACGCCTACACTGATCGAGGAGATTGAGGCCGTGAGCGGAGTGCAAGTTGAGTACCAGCAAACAGGTTCCTTACACGTGGTGACGGACGAGGACCAGGAGGAGCATTTACGTCAATACGAACAGGCATGGCGAGTGCGGAACACTTATGTCGAATGGATGATGGGTGAAGAGCTTCGCAAAAACGAGCCTTTGCTGAATCCTGAGATCACTGTCGCTCTCTCTGTTCCACATGCAGCAAGCATTAGGCCACGCTTGATGACGAAAGCCTATGCGGAAGCAGCACGCAAGTTGGGTACGCACATCTATGAGCATATGGAGGCAACAGGCTTCCGACAGAACGGCGACAGGGTGACAGGGATAGAGACGGCACGAGGAGAGGTTATCGAATGCGAACGCGTGGTGATTGCATCGGGTGCCTGGTCAGCGCAAGTGGGACGTTGGTTGGGTCTGGAAATTCCCGTTTTTCCAGCACGTGGGCAGATTCTTTCGCTCAAGCAGCCAGAAATACCGCTCAAACATACCATCTTTGGCAGGGATATTTATGTTGTGCCAAAGGTTGACAACACGATCTACATTGGAGCAACGGTGGAGCGCGTCGGTTTCGATAAAAGCAACACAGCAGGTGGTGTCCTCTGGTTGCTTAGTAGAGCTATCAAACTGCTACCGCAATTAGAAGGTGCTACGATAGCACATATCTGGGCGGGCCTGCGTCCAGCTTCTCAAGATTCATATCCAATTCTCGGCAAAGCGGCACCGTGGGAAAATGTTATCCTTGCGACTGGTCACGGAGCAGGCGGATTTGAATTGAGCGCAATTACAGGTAAGACGATAGCGGAATTGATTGTTACTGGGAAGACACCAACCCTGATTCAGCCGTTTGGCCTCGACCGCTTTGCGGGATAGACGCAAGAATAAGCTGAACGCTGCCATACAACTGAGGCTTGGAAGTCCTCCCTGTACGAAAAGAGTATTTTATGAACACAAACAACCTCCCTCAAGGAACGGTACAGAACACAATTCCTCTGCTGCTTGGTCATCCAGACCCGGCGACGTTGCTCACACCAGAACTACATCTTGCCATGCAGCACGCCATAAACTCACCTCAACTCTTGACAGCACTACAGTATGGTCCAGAGCGGGGTACACAAAGCCTTATCGATTTCCTCGTGGGAAAAATCAATCGGGAACAAGATTTGTCTCTTCGGTCTGAAAATATGATGGTGGTCGCAGGCTCTACCCATGCTGTAGACATGCTCGCCCGGTTGTACGTGAAACCGGAAGGAGTGGTGCTGGTGGAGGCACCGACCTATGCGGATGCCATCCATATTTTTCAGGATCATCATATTGAACTGTGCTCCGTTCCCATAGATGAAGATGGCCTGATTCCAAGCGCATTAGAAACACAAGTGACGCGGCTACACGAGCAAGGCAAAGTGCCTAGTATGCTCTACACCGTCCCAAACTTTCATAACCCGACGGGCCGCACGATATCGGAAGCTCGTCGTCATGAAATTTTGAAACTGGCTCGACGCCATGACTTTCTGATTGTAGAGGATGATGTGTATCGTGACCTCTCGTTTGAGGGGGCAGTGCCGACGAGCTTCTATGCACTGGCGAATGGCGACCGCGTAATGAGCATTGGCAGTTTCTCGAAGACGCTTGCACCCGGATTGCGACTTGGCTGGTTGGTCGGGTCCGAGGATGCCATCCAACACTGTATCAACTGTGGAACAATGCAAATGGGAGGCGGCGCGAACCCTTTTATGGCATACATCATTGCTGAGTACTGCCGGAGTGGACATTGGGAGCTGCATATTTCCCACTTACAAACACTCTACAAAATGCGTTGTGACGTAGCTCTATCCGCTCTGAAGCAGTACATGCCTACTGATGTGGTGTGGACACATCCGGCGGGAGGCTTTTTCATCTGGCTCAGCTTGCCAAAGAACGTTTTTGCTCAACGCGTCAAGCAACTGGCCCTCCAACAAGGGGTATCGCTAGCCGCAGGTGAAGGGTTCTTCGTGAATCCCTCTGCTGGTGAGCACCATCTGCGCTTGACCTACAGCTGCGCCACGCCCGGCGACATTGAGGCTGGCATTCGTATCTTGGCGCAAGTTATTCAGATAGCGAGGCGAGATGAGTAGCGTCGAGTGTTATACTACTCATATGTTCAAATGTCGTTGAGGACGATGTATGCTCTATTATAGAGCGACGATACTACATGGAGGCAGGAAAGTGCAGCAACCTGAGAGCAAAAAGATTCCCTGGCAAGAACAGCAAAGGCAGATTGGGGCAATCGTAGGATTACGTTCTTCAGGCAAGGCCACAGGTTTCATTGAACATGGTAGCAGTGCTGATGGTACTGCTCTACAAAGTGCTGTCCATGTTCTTGTTGGTACCCAGGAAGGGCCAGTGCTATATGTCCAGGCCGCGATTCACGGAGATGAGGTAAACGGAGTGGAAGTACTGCGCCGACTTGTTACCGAGCTTGATCCCACCTCTCTACGTGGCGTACTGATTGTTGTTCCTATAGCCAATGGTTCCGGCTTCATCCAACATGGTCGCCGTAATTTCTTCGATGAGGAGGACATGAATCGGGTCTGGCCAGGCAAGGAGAGTGGCTCAATAAGCCAGCAAATAGCCTTCCATCTCTATCAACAAGCGATTCGTTACGCTGACTACGTTGTCGATCTGCATACTGCCAGCAGCAACACATTGCTGCACGTCGTCTATGGTCAAGGAGATGAAAAGAGCCGTAAGCTAGCCGAGGTGTTCGGGTTAGAGGTTCTGCTGGAGGAAGCCATTGATGATGACCTGAGACGCTCGCGCTTTACGGGGAAGTTACGCAATGTGCTCACCGAGCGTGGCATACCTGCCATCACTCCTGAATTGGGAGGTACGAACTGCTTGGAAGAGGAGCACATTGTGCTCGGTGTACGCGGTATGACTAACGTCATGAAACATATAGGAATGCTCGATGGCGAGGTTGCCTCCCCTGAACGACCTCAAATTACTCTGCGTGGCTCTCACCTCGATGAAGTGTGGGCACAGCAAGGAGGCATTTGGATTGCTCAGGTGAAGGCAGGTGAACGGGTGCAGCAAGGTCAATGCCTAGGTTATATCTATTCGGTACGCACGTTTGAAACTGTGCAATGGGTTACTGCTCCTTACGATGGCTATATTCTTGGGTTAACAGACATACCCGTCATAAATACTGGCGATGCCTTGGTCAACATTTGCCGACTTGAGAGTTGAGTGTCGTTTCGTTAGAGGCATGCTGCCATAGGAAGTGCCGTCTCTGTAAGATTTTTCACTGCTTTCCCGTCTTTCAGCACCAATTTTACGTTCGCTGGATTGACGAGTTTTTGTATGTCCTGATGAACTTGCCCATCAACCAGGATAACATCAGCTATTTTGCCTGCCTCAAGCGTGCCAAGCTGCTTATCGAGATGTAGGAGGTGTGCCGCGCTTTGTGTGCTAGCTATGATCGCTTGCAGTGGAGTCATACCATTTTCAACCATCAATTGTAATTCTCGCGCGTTTTCTCCATGTGCGCCTACTCCTGCGTCTGTTCCCATCGCAATCGGAATGCCCGCTTCTACAGCGCGACGAAAGCTTTGTTTATGAGCATCCATGACTGCATAAGATTTTTCCACCATGAAGGGTGAGATGATATCAGGATGTACTTGTGAAAATTCAGCTACCCAGATAGGAGCAATCAGTGTTGGAACGAGATAGGCATGCTTCTCCCGCATAAGATCGATGGCTTCATCGTCAAGATAGATGCCATGTTCGATGGAGGCGACCCCTGCACGCAAGGCATTTTTTATGCCCTGTGTACCTTGTGCATGAGCCATACAACGCTTCCCTTGAGCGGCAGCTTCATAGACGGCGACTGAAATCTCCTCCACGGTCAATTGTGAAGAGGTAGGAGCATCTGCTGTGGAAAGAACGCCACCAGTGGTTGCTAATTTGATCCAATCGGCACCCGCTCGTAGAATTTCGCGTGTTTTCTGACGTACCTGCTCCGCGCCATCAGCAACCCCGGCGGGAAGATCGGGTAGCTTCAAGCCAAAGAAACCGAGGTCGAGGCAACATGGATAGTAATCGTCTCCGTGTCCTCCCGTTTGTGAGATCAATGAGACCGCCACTTGCATACGTGGACCGGCAATAATTCCGCGCTCCACCGCCAGTTTGACACCTGCTGGTGTACCCCCGGCGTCACGTACCGTTGTGAAGCCAGCGTGAAGCGTCGCACGCAGGCGAGGGATAGCCTGAAAGAGACTGAGTGAAGGCGGAGTATTCAGGGAACGAACAAGGTCGGGGTATTCTATCATCATATGAACATGTGTATCGATCAACCCTGGTAACACACTAGCACCTTGCGCATCGTGTACTGTGGCATCTCGCGGAATTGTCACCCTGCTCTTTTCTCCGATGGCACTGATGCGCTCACCATCAATCAAAACCGTGCCATTCTCATATGGATCATGCTCTGTCCCATCAACAATTGTGGCATTTGTAATTGCTAGCATAGGTCTCCTTGTACTTTCTCTTTTTATGGATGGTTGCGACTAATGTGTATATGATACAACAGTCGAACCTCGATCACTCACCTTCTCTTCGTGCCAAATCTTTAGAGCACTACGGTGAGACCGACACCTTCCTGCTTTGCACGGTGATAGACGAGGCTTGCCGCAGCCATGTCCTCGCTGGCATGGCCCATGGCCTTGTAGATGGTGAGTTCATTTGTAGACTGCCGTCCCAATTTCCCGCCTAGCAAGACCTCGCCTAACTCTGTGCCGGTACTTGGATCCAAACCAGCTAGTTCCCAGCAGCCCACTGGTGGGGGTTCAAAGGCCAGACGAGTCTCGACGAAAAGGTGGCCTTCTGCGATTACCTGGGGAGACAGTTCTCCACCCGGAGGTGCATAGCCAATAGAGGTGATATGCATCCCCGGTGTGAGCCAGTCGGGGCTTATCACTGGCTTATTTGAGTTGGTGCAGAGGCATACAACATCGGCTCCCCGTACTGCTTCCTCGGTCGTCTCAACCGCTCGCGCCCTGGAATCGGTGGCTACGAGCTGTTCGGCATCGGCGAAGTGGCGCGAGACAACGCGAATCTCGGAGAATGGGCGCACATGGGGTAGCATCTTCAGATGTGAATGACCTTGCACTCCAGCACCGACAATTGCCAGCACTTGGGTGTCTGTACGTGCTAGAAGCTTGGTCGAGAGGGCAGCCGCCCCAGCCGTTCGTAGAGCTGTAATATAGTTCCCATCCATGAACGCGAGGGGAGTACCCGTTTGAGGATCAAACAAACATATGAGGGCTTGGTGCGAAGGAATGCCAAGCTGTTTGTTCCCATGAAAGACGGAGACCAACTTGACGGAGACCTCTCGTCCTTGCTGGTAGGCTGGCATGGAGAGCAGGAACCCAGTGTTGGGGATGATAATTTCATTCCGTTTGGGAGCATCAACGAGTCCACTACTTTGTGCCTTGAAGCCCTCGGCAAGCTGGTTCAAGAGCGCGTCGGGTTCCAACAGTCTCTGGACTTCCGTTTCATTGAGCATCAAGATATCCAAATGTACCTCCCGCTGTCAGCAGATTTTTCGTATTCAAGAACTTTGTCTACTCTGCTTTGACTCTCTTTACTACTTCTCTTGCTCACCTGAGTGCTCCATTATATCATTCTGCTTTCAATGTGGTGAGTAAACTTCTCAAGAGATAAAGGGTTGCAAATACGTGAGAAGCAAGCGTTCATTCCTATTGATGCATTCTATGTATAAGTAGTTTTTTTGTTTTGTAAGGAGATGTCATGTATTTTGTTCTTGCGCGTGTACGCTGGTCTATTTTCGCTGGTCTCTCTACTCTACTCGTCCTCTTCTTTGTAGTATTACCAACCCTATCCGTCTCTGCTGCGGCAAGCACACCCCTCCAGATAAGTAGCGATCCCTATACGAACTCGACAAGTCAACACCAGACACAAGTTGAGCCAGACAGCTACTCTCACGGTTCAACTATCGTGGCGGCAACACAGGTTGGTCGTTTCAGCGATGGGGGAAGCTCCAATATTGGCTGGTCAACCTCTATTAACAATGGGACAACATGGCAACATGGTTTCTTGCCTAACACAACGGTCTATGCGACACCTGCGGGGACCTATGACCGACTGAGCGATCCCACTGTGGCTTATGATGCTGCTCATAATAACTGGATGATTTCTTCTCTTGCTATCTCGAATGCAAGCGGCACTCCGGTTGGAGTCGCTGTCATCGTAAGCCTTTCCTCGGATGGTGGGCTTACCTGGAAGGCTCCGGTCGTCGTGGCAAATGCGAATGGAGGAGGCTTCTTTGACAAAGACTGGATTGTCTGTGACACCACAGCTACCAGCCCATTTTATGGACACTGCTACATTGAATGGGACATTACATCGAGTAGCAATCTTGTACAAATGAGTACATCAAGCGATGGAGGAAACTCGTGGAGCGCAGGACAGGCGACGGCCCAGAATGATAGCGGGTTGGGAGGCCAGCCCCTTGTACAACCAAACGGCACCGTAATTGTCCCTTTTCTGAGTTCCGCACCGAGCATCGCAGCCTTCACCTCTTCTAATGGTGGAGCTAGTTGGAGCAATAGCGTGACCATCTCATCTCAATCTGATCATGCTGTCACTGCCCTTCGTACCGAGCCTCTGCCCTCGGCTCAGATAGATAGTAAAGGGAACGTCTACGTTGTCTGGCAGGACTGCCGATTTGAAAGTGGCTGTACCGCGAACGATATGGTGATGAGTACCTCAGCTGATGGCGTCACGTGGTCTGCCGTACAACGGATTCCGACGGATGCTATTGGCAGTGGTATAGACCATTTTATCCCCGGTTTGGCTGTCGATCCTGCAACCTCTGGGAACACGGCCCACCTCGCGCTGACATTCTACTACTATCCGAATGCGAACTGCACACAGGCAACGTGTCAGCTAGAAGTCGGTTTTGTTTCATCACTTAACGGTGGAAGCACATGGTCAACGACAACCGCCATTACGCCTTTGGCAATGAATGTTGCATGGTTGGCAAACACAACCGCAGGGTATATGGTAGGAGACTACATTGCTACTTCTTTTGCTAACGGAAAGGCATTTCCTGTATTTGTAACAGCAACAGCACCTACCAATGGGCAATTGAACGAATTCCTGTCTACCGTACAACCAGGCTTGGTTGTCGTAGGAGGCACGAGTCCGGCATCAAGTGAGCATGCCGTTCACACCTCTTCTGCTTTACCTACGTTGCGTACCGCATTCTAAGATTGGGTTCGATGGACCATAGTTTTGCGGATTTGGTAATTCTCTGAGCTTGAGAAAAGTAGCTCTTATCGAAACCTCGTTTGGTGTCTTGACAGAGTGAGACGCCATACTTTTCTTATTCTCGTTACTTGACAAAACAAAAAGAAGAATGTACACTCTCATTGTTACTATTAGTAACAAGGGTACATATAATAACAAAAGAATTACGGCTAGCTTGCCTATACGTAATTCTCCTCACCTTTGCCAATGAGTCTTTTCACAGGGCTGGCAAAGCAACGGACGTTCTTTACGGAGGAATAGTATGAGTGAATCCGGTACGTACACCCATCAGGGAGCAGCCCTCGATGAATTGACCTTCTTTCTCGGACAATGGAAGGCTACTGGCACGTTTTTCGCCATGCCAAATGCCCCTCAAAAGGCTATTGAGATGGACATTCAGGGGACGCATGAATTGGAGAATAACTGGGTGATCATGCGTACACAAGAAAAAGCAACTCCAGAAAATTCTCATCCTCTTTCTGCCATCTACATCTGGGGATATGATCTCAGCTCTCAGCAGTTCATTGCTTTTTGGTTTGATAGCAATGGTGGGCGAGCCACGCAAACCTCATCTGGCTGGAATGGAGATCAACTCATCTTTTTGGGTGAGATGACGGTGGCTGGTCAGACCTTCCCTCTACGAGATACATTTGTGAGAAAAGGAGCAACTTCTTATTATCATATTGGTGAAGCTTCTTTTCAGGAACACTGGATGCCAGTAGATGAGGAAACAGTCACTCGCTAAGGGAAAAGGAACAAACACCAACGAGATCATGATGGATATTCCTTCTGGAGGTTGAACATGGACCCTACCTATCTTAAGGAGATAGCAAGATTGACTACTTCGGGTGCTCGATCTGTCGAGCACTTCGTCATCGACGGTCAAGCTTACCTTGCTGTTCCTCAGCTTGCGGAGGATATATCAGATACTGCACCGAATATGAATGGTGGCAATAGTGATATCGAAGTGTTGCTCTTTCGCTCGACATCAACAGGGTATCAGGTGTATCAACGATTGCCATCACCAGGAGGGGAAGATGCCGAGTTTTTCAGCATCGACCAGCGCCACTTTCTGGCGATTGCCAGTATTCGTTCGGGACACAGTCCCTACCAGTTTACAACTGACTCCATCCTCTATGAATGGCAAAATGGTCGCTTTGTTGAATTCCAACACTTTCCCACTGTTGCTGCCAAGCAGTGGCGTCATTTCATCCTGAGCGACCATCATTTCCTAGCACTAGCGCAAGGTATTGTTGCGGAAGGAATTCCACATGCCGCATCTCTCATCTATAAGTGGGATGGAACGCGCTTTTCACCGTTTCAGGAAATCCCTTCACAATGGGCATATAACTGGCTCTATTTTGAATTAGCAGGTAGGATATTTCTAGCACACGCAGATCATATACAAGGCTCAGTGCTCTATGATTGGAACGGCAGTCGCTTCGAGCCTTTTCAGCCCTTAGTCGCGACTCAGGGCCGAGCTTTTGCTTTCTTTGAGGCGGATGGGACAGCGTATCTCGTCTGTGCTCGCCTGCAAAGTGACTCAGTGGTATTGCGCTGGGATGGAGAACGTTTTGTCGAAGATCAAGTACTCGTAGGCCCTGGCGCACGAGAATTCACTATCTTGAAAGGAACCGGGGGCATCTATCTGCTGCGAGTGAACTTCATCTTAGGCACGCCATCCAATCCAACAACTGCCCTGTCTTCACAACTCTATTGTTGGCAACAAGGAACCTTCATGGTGGTCGATGAGATTCCAACATTTGGTGGGACTGATGCCTGTGCCTGGCAGGAAGCCAGTGGTCTCTATATAGCTGTCTCGAACAGTTTGAGTGCTACCGTGCGATTTCGCACGGACACCATCATTTACCACTTCGTCCACTAAGTGAACGACTGCATGCACAGTCATTCTTCTCTGGAGAACTTACTATGGCTGTTTATCAGAACCCAGAACTTCTCTCGCTCTTCGATGTTTATACAGGTGGACCCACCAGCATAGGTGCAAATCTGACGCGTATGACGATGCAATCCCTGTCGGATGACCCACTGCTAGTCGCGACAAGGACAGATATGGCACTCTTTCCGGGCAATGGATTAGCATTGAGTGTAGAAAGCTTTCGCCTTTCCACGCGGGGCTTCAAGGAACTCGCAGCCATCTCGCATCTCGGACCAGCCCTCGCGACCTTCGTCAATATGCACGCGCTCGACCCATCGAGCGAAATGTGGCGCAAGGACGCAGAGCGGTTGCTTGCAACACTAGAGTTGGCACGAACCGCAAATTCTGAAGCGTTATGGCGTGACAGAATTGCGGCTGAAGCGTATAAGGGCAGAGAGCAGGCAATCTCTGCTATGATTGACTACACCTGCGCTATAACGGTGCGGTACCTCAAGACGGTGCTGGCTGACGCTTCAAAGCTCACGTCTGAGTACCTTCGCAAGCACTATCTGGAGGCTACCGGCAATGACCTTGGTGCGACGATCCCAATCAATGCTGTGATGATCGCTACCTTCTTCCTCACAGGATTGGATATCGCGTTTCGCATCACGCGCTGGTTCCGGCAACAGGCTGTAGATTGGAGCCGTGCGATGGTGCTGATATCGGGAAAACAAGGGCGTCCAACGTCGGGAGTTACACTGACGAGCAACTCCGTCTGCCAGATGATCCTCTATGCATCAGACCTGAAGCTGCCACCGGAACGGATGTATATTGCTCCGCACGCACCTTCGTTCGTGTTGAGCCAACCGCTCAATCTGGAGGAGGTGCGTGCGTTAGAGGAGCAGTATCGTTTTCTCTGGTGCTACACCTGGGCAATTAGCCAGTTGGCACCTACTATGTTTGATGGATACCCACGCTACGCACTTGAAGCATATGCAGCACCGATAATCGACGATACGACGAGGGAACTTTCAGAAATGCCTCGCATTCTCGGTCCAAATGACATGCGCACGATGACCACTCGTCTGCGTCTTGTCATGGAAGACCCTCGCCAATTGCTCTCTGGCTCAGTCACAGATTATGCGGCATCACAGCTTCGTGAAACGGATAACAACCCGGCAGCAGTCGTGGTTCCAGGTCTTGATGGGTACGATTACCCCACGGGCCTCGCGTAATCCTCACTGCGCCTTTATGGTATACTGTGGTGCATTGCCTGGCATTAGGAGATTCAAATGAGTGAGAAAGCTCTAGTGAATGCCTTCCTTGAAAGGCTACGGATGGGTGAATTGACTCTTATGATGGCGATCCGCAGTGCTCGCACAACTGAGATTGTACGTATCGCAAAGGCTACCGGACATTATGCAATCATGGTAGACCTTGAGCATAGTGCGATTGATATAGGTCTCGCAGGCGAAATGTGTGCAGTCGCTGTAGATATAGGGATGACCCCCTTTGTACGCATACCTGAGCGAGACTACGGCATCATCGGGCGGTTACTAGATAGCGGTGCCTCCGGCATCATCGCACCTCGCATTGAGACGGTCGAGGAAGCAACCACGGTCTACCGAGCATGCCGCTTTCCTCCCATGGGTCAACGTTCTCAACTCGCCATGGTGCCTCAGTATGGTATGCGCCCTATGACGGCGATTGAACTCAACCCGATGCTCGATGCTAACACAATCGTACAGGTGCTTGTCGAAACCACCAAAGGCGTCGAGGCCGCGGACGAGATTGCAGCATTGCCTGGAGTAGATATGCTCGCTATCGGTGCCAACGACCTATGTGCGGAACTTGGTATAGCAGGACAGTTTTCAGATACTCGCCTACGGGAGCATATCGCCAAGGTTGCGGATGCGTGCAAACGTCACCGCAAGCTACTCATGCTTGGTGGCATCAGCGATCTTACTATTGTCAAGGACCTCTTACCGCTTGGCATCGCGCCTCTGTTTTTAACTGGTACGGATACAGATATGCTCTACTATACAGCAGAGCAACGTAGCCGCCGTATCTCAGAATGGCATCAACAAAACCTATCTCGTGTAGGGAGAAAATTATGAACAACAATGTCTTGGTCACTACACCGATGCGTGAGGCTTCGACGAATACACCGCCAGCATTCACCATTCCCCCTGGTAGTTGCGACTCCCACTTCCATGTCTTCGAGCCTGGCTACCCTCATGTGCTCAACCCACTGTACACCTTTCCCGACGCGACGATAGATCAATACCTTGCGCTGTTGGACTTCCTGGGCATTGACCGATGTGTGCTAGTGCAACCAACGTTCTATGGCACTGATAATACTTTGACACTCGACACCCTAAAGAGAATCGGCTCTCGCTGCCGTGCTGTGGTGCGAGTGGAAGGAGATATCGCGGATGCTGAACTTGATCGCTTTCACACGCTCGGTGTTCGGGCGCTACGTTTAGATCTGTTTGCTCGCGCTACGTGGTCAATATCTGACATCATCAACTACATAACACATATGGCGGCACGAGCACGCCCTAGAGGATGGCATATTCAGTTCTATGCCCCAGGAACAATCGTCCGCGACCTCTTGCCCTTTCTAGCCGATTTTGAGGAAACGTTTGTCATCGACCACATGGGCTACATGTCGGAGGCCGATGGCCTGACCTGGGACGACTTTGATCGTCTCCTAAAGGTGCTGAAGCAGGGAAACTGCTGGATTAAGTTGTCAGGACCCTACCGTATTGCGAAGGAAAAAGGCTTGGATTATGTTATGCCCATCGGTCGCGCCTTAGTGGAAACGCGACCAGATCGTCTGATCTGGGGGTCAGATTGGCCCCACTTACCCAATGGACAACGCGACACAGGAGAGGTATTAAACTTGCTGGGCAGTTGGGCAGCTGATGCAACAGCACGTGAGAAGATTCTGGTCGCAGCACCAGACCGCCTCTTCTTCTACGAATAGCCACAGCAGCAAAACCTTCATATGAACGCGCCTGAGCCTGCGGAATTCTGCGACTTTCGGTTCAGATAAATGACAGCCCACCATGTATTATGATGGGCTGAATGATAGAAGCGCAGATTACCGTGTGGCAACCGTCTGTGCCTGATGCTGACCAGCAAAGAATGTCCGTGCAGCCATGGTCATCGTAGGAACATGTTCCTGCATGAGTCGAGCACGATGTGGGGCATTATCAAAGCGAGGATCGAGTTGGAACTCAGCCGCCAGCGAGAACCAAGTGATAGGAACTGTACCGGCAAGAACCATACGCCAGATAGCCATGTCATGGGCTTCCTTCGTTAAGCTCGCGGTGGCATCGACAACAACATACACTTCATACCCTTCGCGTAAAGCACCAAGGACGGTCTGTAAAACACAGCCATCGGTCGCAATGCCGCCAATCACCAATTTCTTGCGACCAGTGCGGCGAACCGCTTCAGCGAAGTTCTCATCGAGAAAACTGTTGAATGCTGTTGAGCGTTCAATGATTGGATGATCGCCAATCGCTGTAAGTAGCTCTGGATAGAGGGGACCAGATGGCTTCGATGGCAGGCCATTGGTGACGACGAGTCCGCTGTTATACCAAACGGCGGTCTTCGCCAGACCGACGACATTGTTGATATGAGTAGCAACATCCTGGGAGCGGAGGAGGTTGGCAAACCCAACAGCGTAATCAATCAAGATGATAGTAGTGTTCTCTGGCGTCAATACTTCGAGATTACTCATGTGTGGCAACCTTTCTTTGTGGTTGGTCAACTGATTGACCAACCAGAATGCAATGAAATCAAAGGAGAACAAACTCGACTAGAACAAGAAGGCTTGCAAGAGTGCTTCCCTTCATAAAAGACTGTTATCAAAAATTCTTTAGTTACTATTAGTAACTAAAGAAAGTGTAACACACTAGGTTGGTGATGTCAAGTATTCAGAGTGTGCTCGTTCCGAACTGGTCAAAAGCAGAGCTTGCCATTGACGTGATTGTTGAGTATGCATAGAAGCTATGCAAACCTTTTCAGAGTATGTCCAGTAACTGAGAAAAGAGGTCCGTCGGCATTAAAATAAGTGTTGGAGCAGCACGAAGTTTTGCACCAAAGCCTCCTCCAACAGAGGGGAAAATCACATGCACATGCTCAAAGCCAAAGAGCTGAGCAACCTGTGTCCGTATACTGTGTGCTCCTTGATTTGAGTCATGGAGTGTTACATTCTGGTTTTTCTAAAGTTAGAGCGGACAGCACAAAAACTTTAGCACTATAGAGGAGGCAGAGGCGTATGGGAGTCGAACCCACCGAGGACCGCGCGGAGCGACCCTCCAGCCGTTTTGAAGACGGTGAGACCCACCGGAGTCCCTACACCTCCATGTATATGTGGAGCGTATTGTGCCATTGATATGCTCGCTTGTCAAGCGAGATGCTGGATGCGCTCCACGTTGACCTCGGTCAGGTCCTTGACCACCAGCGTTGCTACTTGCAATCCTGGAAGCACACGTCCATAGGCAACCGCAATACTGTACATGCCACCAGCACGAGCAGCGGCGACGCCCGCGACGGCATCCTCAATCACAAGACACTGCTTTGGCTCGATACCTAGCTCTTTTGCCGCCTTGAGAAAAATATCGGGCGCAGGTTTGCCGTGTGGAACAGTTTCACCAGAAACGAACGCGTTGATATAGCGTTCCAATCCCAGTACCTCTTTGACAAGTTCGATATTCGCGATAGGAGCGGATGAGCCTAACGCTTGTGGATAGCCAGTCTCATGCAACCCGCGCATCAATTCTTGTGAACCCGGCAAAAATGCTGCTGTCTCGCGCACATAGTCACGATAGTACGTTTCTTTACGGTTCGCGAGTTCTTGCAATTCTTCTGCTGATACCGTGCCCCACACAGTCGGCACGATAGCATCATTGCGCCAGCCAAAGGTTGCCGCGAACTGTTCGTCGCTAAACTCTTTACCTGTCTCGCGTGCTAAGCGTTGCCATGCTTTCTTATGGTCTTCTTCGCTGTCAATCACAACACCGTCGAGGTCCCAGATCACTGCCTGTACCACACTGCTCTTTTGTGTCATAACGTCTATATACTCCTTGTTTTCCCTTAGCATATCACCTTTTAATTCGCTTTCCCTAAAATCTCGACAGCTATAGTATTATAGATTATAGGCATCGCACGCATGGATGTGTTGATGCTTGGTATTTTATATGTGGAGGAACTATTTACCTGTATGAGTAATCGTAAGTTTTTTAATGAAGAGATAGAGACCCTCTCTAAAAGCAAGTTACAAGCCCTACAATTGCAGAGGCTGCAAGCGATTGTTGAGCGTGCGTACAATTCCAATCAATTCTATCGCAAACTCTATGATGAAGCAGGCGTAAAGCCTTCCGATATTCAATCATTAGAAGATATTCGCAAGTTGCCTTTTCTTGAAAAGAAGACGGTGCGTGACGCCTATCCCTATGGGATGGCTTTTGTACCTCCGGGCGGCCCTGGCGGTGCGCTGGAAATTCACGCGACGAGTGGTACAACGGGCAAGAGTGTTCCTGTTTTCGCGACCAAAAAAGATATCGACTATTGGGCAGACCTGAACGCACGTGAATTATGGATGACAGGTATGCGTCCAGGCGATGTATTAATGAATTGCTACGGCTATGGAATGGCAACGGGCGGTTTTGGTTTTCATTATGGCGCGATGGCGATGGATGTCATGGCGATTCCAATGGGATCGGATGCGCGTCAATATGACCGTATGCTCGATTTCATCATCGACTTCGGTGTTACTGCTGTCTGTATGACGCCTTCCGTTGGTCTCTACGTAGGTGGCAAGGCGCGTGAACGTGGTGTCAACTTTCAGGACACCAAGCTCAAAATTGGCCTCTTCGGTGCCGAGCCATGGCCCTGGGAGACGCGTGTCAAGCTGGAAGAACTGTTCAACTTCACAGCCTATGACGAATTTGGTATGACAGAATTTCTTGGACCTGGTATGACCTGCGAATGTGAGGTGCGCGATGGGATGCACGCGTGGGCTGATGCGTTTCTAGTTGAGTGTATCAATCCTGAAACGGGCGAACCTGTTGAGGACGGGAAAGATGGTGAACTGGCTTGGACATGGCTCTCGGCTGATGGCACTGCCATGATTCGCTATCGTAGCCGTGACCTCTCGCGTACATGGTGGGAAGAACGTTGTGCCTGTGGACGATCACACCCCAAGATTGGAGCGATCAAGGGTCGTAGCGATGATGCAGTCTCTATTCGTGGCCTGATTGTCTTCCCAAGTCAGGTTGAGGCTGCGCTTGTGAAATTTCCTGAAACGGGCGCGAACTTCCGTATGATCGTCGATAAGCGTAATGATCTGGATACCTTCGAGCTGAAAGTCGAAGTCAAAGACGTGGTACTGTTGAGTAACCAGGAACGTGCGCATACATTAGGGCGTGAAATGGCGGAAGCTGTGAAAACTATCACAGGCAACTCGCCAAAAGTAGAACTTGTGCCAGCCGATAGCTTGCCACGTGCCAGTGGTGGCGAGTCAAAAACCGCCAGTGCGCGTGTTGAAGATAGACGAAAGAAATAACCGATGGGAAGCAAAGAACCGATTGTGCG
>CAXTWV010000041.1:0-15064 GCA_964248005.1 uncultured Ktedonobacteraceae bacterium
TGGTCAAAGTAGGTTTCAGCATTTTTATTAACTTGCTCTTCGCTCAACGATTTACGCGCTTCTTCGCGTCCGCTAGGGTCGCCAAGGCGAGCGGTCCAGTCACCGATAACGACGACGGTTTTGTGACCGAGGCGTTGGAATTGGCGCAATTTGCGGAAGACGACGGCATGTCCAATCGTCAAATCATGATGCGTCGGGTCAACTCCAAGCTTGACTCGCAAGGGTTGACCTTTATTGCCTTCGAGCAGCAGACGTCGCATATCGGCTTCTTTTTCGACCAGCGATACGCTGCGCTTGAGTAGATATTCTATAGCTTGCGCTGATGGTTGTTCTTTCACAGTCTCCGAGCATTCCTCCTAGTAGATATTTGTCTCTTTGCGGCATTGTAGCAGTATGTGTTTAATAAATCAACTTGCTATGCTTCTTACTAAACACAAAGACTATACGAAATAAAGTAAAGCAGGGTGCCCGCAAGGGGAACGCCCCTCCCATAGACGAAGCCGCTTTCCACTATGTCTGATCGTATGGAAGGGGCGTTCCCCTTGCGGGCGCCCTGCTTTACTCCCCACGTAATTTGCTGTACACAACCATATCATGCCAACTACCAGTACGCCATTGTGCTTGACGCATTACCCCATCACGCGTAAATCCCGCTTTTTCTAAAGCTTTTTGTTCCGCAATATTTTCTTTGTCTGTAGTAGCTTCGACACGCATGATAGGATACGTTGAGAAGAGATAACTCGCCAAAAGCTTTTGTGCCTCAACTCCATAACCTTTACCACGATACTCCGGTGTGATGCTAATACCAATATTATATGCAGCACTGCCTTCATTAGGTCCATAGCGCGTTTGATGATAAGAGACATTCCCAATAACGGTATCAGTTGGGATGACTACGAGTAGCTCACCGCTCTGCACACTCAATAACCCATTTTCCGCAAATCTCTTCTCTATAAAGTCGGCACGCCGAAGCCCAAACGTATTGTACTTACTATTGAAATCAAGGTCATTCATCCATGTAGTGAGAAGGGCGAGATCGGCTGCAGTAACCACCCTCAAATGTACTCTTTCCCCTTGTATCATGTTTTTTTGCTCCTCGAAAATATTTTGCATCTTGATGAGTATGCTTTGTGTCACTCCTTATCGAACCATAACACACAAGCACGAAATAATATATATGAGTAACTCATGATAGCACCACTATCAAACATTCTAACATATCTCTTATACTCCTCATACGTTGCTCTAACACAAAAGCGTTTATACTGTTACCAGTAAGTCAAATACATATGAGTGAGGCTTAAGGGACCCACTCGACACACTTCTTTTTAGGGAAAAGGAGATAAAAACAATGGCAAACGTTACACGCTACAATCCATTCAACGAAGCTGTTTCTCTACGCGAAGCTATGGATCGCCTCTTTGCGGATAGCTTTATCTCGCCCAGCATGGGTGGCCTTACGAGCAATCGCGGTGCTGGTGCTAATCTATTCGAGACCGCTGAGGGCTTTATTCTGCAAGTTCCGATGCCTGGTGTCAAGCCAGAGGAAGTTGAGATCACGGCACAGCAAGATACATTGAGCTTGAAGTGGACAGCCAACTTACAAGTACCAGAAGGTGCTACAGCACTCTGGCATGGTTTCCAATCTGGTCAGTATCAGCAATCCTTCACGCTTCCTTCCCCAATCAATTCGGAGCGTGCTGAGGCACAATATACCGATGGAGTTTTAACACTCAACCTGCCGAAGGCTGAACATGCCAAGGCTCGCACTGTTAAGGTGAATACTACGAAGTAGGTAAATAGTGATAATAAAAGCTGAGCTATTATTTCGTAGCTCAGCTTTTATATTTTACTCATGCTGAATTGCAAGCCATCTCGAAAAGTCTTAATGTATCTGCACGTAGGACCTCGTGACAGGTTCTGTGGGAAACCCGCGTAGGATGGCATCGTAGCGCATGGAAAGGTGCTCAGAACCGACTTGAGACGCTTGATCTCTCCGAGAGAAGTTGGGAGAGTTTAGCTGGGGTATCTGCTTCGTCCAATGGAGTATACACATTCACTTTGAGATCGAGCGCGTCAAACACCTGAAACGTGAGATGCTCAAACGTGAGATAGCCTACTTGTGGATGATTGAACGTTTTTTGCCCTTCTTCCGCATTAAGCACCTCGTGATCGGGCCACCAAGTCCGAAATTCCGGGCTGCGAAGCATCAGGTCCTGGATCAACTCGGTCAAGCGAGGATCACCAGGATACCGACCACACGTGGCACGGAATTGTGCTAAGAGCCGTCGCGCATGTCCTTCCCAATCGACAAGCAATTGCCGATGAGTTGTTGAGGTGAAAAGTCGCCAGACAGCATTGCGTTCAAAGGTGGTCATCTGCCCAAAGTCGCCAAAGACGACGCGTGCTGCTTCGTTCCAAGCCACCACATCCAATCGTCGTCCTAAGACAAAAGCTGGACTGAGACCCTGATGATCGAGGAAGTGCTGTAACGTTGGACTCACGGTCTCAAGCTCCATGGACCTCTCTGGCGGGGGTTGTTGATGGGCTAAGAAGAAGAGATGTTCTCGCTCATTAGCATTTAAGTGCAAAGCCTGCACGAGGCTTTCTAAGACCTGAGTCGAAACGGTAATGGGGCGTCCCTGTTCCAACCAAGTGTACCAGTCCACACTGACGGCTGCCAAGTGAGCCACTTCCGCGCGTCTGAGGCCGGGTGCTCGCCGCCTGCCTCCTCGCGGCAGTCCCACATCTTCAGGAGCGAGCCGAGCCCTTCTGGTGCGCAGAAAATCTCCAAGCTCGTGCAATCGTTGGTCCTGCGGCTCACGTAGCATCGTTCACTCTCTTCCTTCTTTGCCTGCCATTCGTCGCGGAAATGTAGGAGCCTCACTCCTATGATAAACACTTCTCTTGTTCTAGTATTCCTTTCAGTATACACTTTTCATGTATCGAAAACAATGTTCCCGCAACAAGGACAGTGTCTTAACGCATATTCGGGGCCATGGAACGCATGTCGTCGGGAGAGATACGAGCTTCATTGCTGGTTGGACCGATGCTCGCATAGTGTGACCACACGACCAAAAACCCCAATCGTACATCTACTGGAGGAATTTCCTATGAGAATTTTCGTGACTGGAGCAACCGGATATATCGGCTCCGCTATCGTCCGTGAGCTTTTAACTGCCGGGCACCAGGTCCTCGGTCTGGCTCGCTCAGATGCAGCCGCTGCGTCACTCGCCTCTGCCGGTGCCGAGGTGCATCGTGGTGCGCTCGATGATCTTGAGAGCCTACGAAGCGGAGCGGTCGCAACGGATGGTGTCATCCACACGGCTTTCAACAATATCTCCGAGACCACGGACTTCGCAGCCGTGCTTCAGGCTGACCTTCGTGCCGTCGAAGCGATGGGAGCAGCGCTCGAAGGGTCCGGCAAGTCATTTGTGGTCACATCAGGGACGCTCCCGCTCTCGACACTGGGACGCCGCGGAACAGAAGAGGACGTGCTTG
The DNA here is from genome assembly GCA_964248005.1 of uncultured Ktedonobacteraceae bacterium. GTDB lineage: Bacteria > Chloroflexota > Ktedonobacteria > Ktedonobacterales > Ktedonobacteraceae > JBBQVS01. The sequence continues at coordinate 3,502 of CAXTWV010000041.1, forward strand.
ACTCCTCATTGCCCCGAATCGCATCGGAAAACGCGGCAATCGCGATGGCTGAGCGTGGAGTGCGCTCATCGGTCGTGCGGCTCGCACCGTCCGTGCATGGCGAGGGAGACATGCACGGCTTCGTCCCAAGTCTGATCGGTATTGCTCGCACAAAGGGCGTGTCCGCTTACGTTGGCGATGGCTCGAACCGCTGGCCTGCTGTGCATCGGCTTGATGCCGCCCGCCTGTTCCGACGGGCGGCAGAAGCTGCCCCAGCTGGTTCACGACTACATGGAGCTGGCGAGGAGGGCATACCATTCCGCGACATCGCTGAAGCCATTGGTCGGCAGTTGAAGCTGCCAGTTGTCAGCATCGAGGCTTCGGACGCGGGTGCCCACTTCAGCTTCCTCTCGGCCTTCGTGTCAGCCGACAACCCGACGTCGAGCACGAAGACCCAGGAACTCCTGGGATGGCAGCCGCAGGGACCTGGACTCATCGCGGACATCGAACAAGGTCACTACTTCAATCATGAGAGATAATGTCTAGACAGGATGCCGCGAAGAAGGAGCGACGACAGGAGTCGTGGTTGAGTGAAGACTCCTGATGGAGAGTGGAACTGAGATAGCTATGCACAATGCATGAAAAAGGAGCTTCTATGGAAACGCAGACAGAATATCCTATGACGTTGAACGGGAAAAGAATAGTTGTGCTTGGAGGGACATCGGGTATCGGTTTCGCGACCGCTGAAATGGCTGCGAGAGAGGGTGCAGCTGTCGTTGTTGCTTCAAGCAGACGCCAGAGCGTTGATCATGCCGTTGCACGCCTTCCCAAAGGGACAGAGGGCCATACGATTGATCTCTCGAACGAGGAGCACGTTCGTGACTTCTTCAATCATAGTGGGGCATTTGATCACCTGGCGTTCACGGCGGGCGATATGATGCAGATGGGCGAGTTGAGCGAAACGAATGTGGAGCAGGCTCGGCACGTCTTCGATCTCCGCTTCTGGGGCGCATTCATGGTGGCGAAATATGGGAGCAGTCAGATCAGACCGGGTGGCTCCATCGTGCTGACCTCCGGCACTATCGGACGACGTCCGCAGAAAGGTGGGACGATTGGAGCAGGCATCAGTGGTGCTGTCGAGGCACTGACCCGTGCTTTGGCCATCGAGTTGGCCCCCATCCGCGTCAATGCGGTCTGTCCTGGACCCGTCAAAACCGGGATGTGGATGAACCTGCCGGAAGAAGATCGTGAAGCGACGTTTCGGAGGATCGGACAGGCACTGCCGGTTGGACGTATGGGGGAGGCACCTGACTTGGCGCAAGCCTACCTCTATCTGATGCGCGAAGGATTTAGCACAGGTCAGGTGATCATCGTGGATGGTGGGACGACCTTGGTCTAAAGCACCTGCTTGGCAAAAAAGGAAAAGACCACATCGTACAAGCAAGGACAGGCTGCTCTTAGAACACGAACAGCCTGTCCTTACTTGTACCTTTTTTTGTTCTTGACTCCATCGCACAAAGAACTATACCAACATGCTTAAAAAGAGATACAATAAGAAGTAATAAGTCTTTTCTATCCGGTGGGAGCAGCTTTTTTATGGAACATGTCTTTCTCGAACAACTACGCGAACGTCCCTTGTTGTGTGATGGCGCGATGGGTACGCTCCTGTATGCACGCGGCGTGACCTATGAGCAGTGCTTTGACGAGTTGAACTTGACGCGACCAGAACTTATTCAGGGAGTTCATCGCGAGTATATTACGGCGGGCGCACAGATTATTGAGACGAATACCTTTGGGGCGAATCGTGTCAAGCTCGAAGGGCACAATCTTGGCAATAAGGTACGTGATATCAACTATCGGGCAGCAAAGATCGCGGCAGAAGCTCGCGAGGTAACGGGGCAACATGTTTTCATCGCGGGTGCAGTAGGTCCAACAGGACGCCCTTTGCAAGCACCTGATGAGCATCGTTTGAGCGAGCTTCGCGCTATTTTTCGTGAGCAAATTGGGGCATTACAAGAGGGTGGCATTGATATTGTGATGCTGGAAACGTTCACCAACCTGGCGGAATTACGGCAAGCAGTGCTGGCTGCACAGGAACTGGGAGGGCTTTCTATCGTCGCGCAGATGAGTTTTTATGAAGATGGGCATACGTTGTCCGGTCAATCACCGGCACGCGTTGCAGCAGTGCTAGGCGATCTTGGCGTCAATGTGATTGGGGCGAACTGTAGTGTAGGGCCAGCAGGGACATTTGACGCGCTTGAAGAGATGATTGCGTCCGCGAAACAGTCATTTGATACGAGTAATATATTTTTCTCGGCCCAACCAAATGCGGGTCTGCCTGCACGCATCGATAACCGCTTTTTTTATGTATCGACACCTGACTATTTCGCGGACTACGCACTTCGCTTTACGAAGGCTGGTGTGCGTTTGATTGGTGGGTGTTGCGGCACCACACCACGTCATATAGCGGCGATGCGTCAAGCACTAGATGATTGCTATGGTTGTTCTCCATCACAAGAGACACAGGAAACGCAACAGGTACGCACAACGATTACAACACGCAGTAAAGCCACTATTGCTGAACTGATAGAGGCGGAAACACTGCTCCCACAACAAGGCTCACTTACACCATTGCAGAGAAAATTGGCGGCAAAGGACTTCGTAGTAAGCGTTGAACTCGATCCACCAAAGGGTCTCAATCCAACCAAGATTCTAGAGGGTGCAGCCTTACTACAAAAAGCGGGTGTCGATTGCATCAATATCGCCGATAGTCCGATGGCACGAGTACGCATGGCATGCATGGCAATGGCACGTTTGATACAAGACCACCTGGGCATTGAGACAATTATTCATCTCACAACACGTGACCGCAATTTGATGGCGTTACAGTCTGAATTACTTGGTGCGCACGCACTCGGAATACGCAACGTGCTTGCACTTACGGGTGATCCTGTACGTGTTGGTGATTATCCAAATACAACAGGTGTATGGGATGTGGATTCGTCCGGCTTGATCCAAATTCTACGTGGTATGAATGAAGGGCACGATGCGGCAGGATCGTCAATTGGAGCACACGCCTCGTTTCACATCGGGTGTGCCTTGAATCTCAATATGACTGATGAGGAGACGGAACACGAGATTGAGAAGTATCAGCGTAAACTCGCGGCGGGTGCGCACTATATTATGACACAGCCAATCTACGACGTTGCACCGCTAGAACGCTTCCTCCGTCGTGTCGGTACACCACCTATTCCTATATTACTCGGCAGTATTCCGCTGCATAGTTCACGACATGCGGAATTTCTGCATAACGAGGTGCCAGGCATTACCATTCCTGACAACGTTCGCGCCCGTATGCGTGATGCTGGCGAACATGGGCATAGCGTTGGTTTGCAACTCGCACAAGAACTATTACAGGAGGCACGCGGAATGATTCAAGGCGTGTACCTGACTCCATCATATGGACGTTATGATGTTGTGAGCGAACTGACACGAATGTTGAAAACGAAGACAGCAGTTTCTTAGAGCATCCGTTCGTCTCGACGCCTACAACCACTCATTCTCGATAGCACGCAACACAATACTTGCATAGATTGCACCCTGAATGCCTGTACGCCGATACATGGCAAGACAGTTGGAAAGTACGAGCAGAGCAGTATCGCGCAGATTTTTCTGCTCACTGTGGACGGCAATGCGTAATAGACATTCTGCCGCAAGCGCGTTCTCTGTCAAAGGATGCATTCGTAGAGCGGCACGTCCCACAGCATGTTCATCATATGGCCCATCATAGAATAAGCCGCTTTCTTCGTCAAATAGTTCCTGACAAGCAAATTGCATGAGTGTAAGAGCTGTGTCCAGGTACTTTTTTGTGGAATGACGTTCATAGGCATCAAGAAGTGCCTGTGTTAACGACACACTGTCTGCTAGTTGTCCCGAAAGCGCAACGTGTCCATTCACAGCATAATGATACACATAGCCTTCTTGATGTATCATGTGATCGCATAACCAGTCGAGGATAGAGAGTGCCATCGTATCTAAAATGGGAAGCTGTAATATCTGTGCGGCAAGGAGGTATGTTGAGGCCATGTGAGCATTCCATGATGTGTAGACAGTGGTATCTATACTTGGCATTTTCCGCGTTCCACGCGAATACAGAGCAGGCTCGTAATATTCCTCATCCGCACGCTGACTTCCAGCAAATACGCCAACGGAAGGGAGCCAGAGTGTCGAGTTACAATAGAGAACGAGACGCTGCGCCAGTTCACCCCACTGGGCATCTTGTGTCACTTGGACCGCATATAAGAGAAGATGCAATATGGATGCATTCTCTTCAAGCATTTTCTCGGTATGTGGTGTACTCCAATCGCTGGCGGCAGAGTAGCGGAAGAAGCCACCATCTTCTTTATCCCACAATCCACCATCACGCATCTGTTGTAGTGAATAGCTCACCATTTCAATCAACACGTTTGCAGTAGACGATTCACGTTGTGAAAGTTGTAAGAGCAGTTCCAGTGCTTCAGGGTGTGGAAACTTGAGATGCCTATGAATGGTAAAGCCACCATATTCAACATCGTAGAGGTCTTGTAACACAATACCCGCTTGTCTTGGTACCTCTGTTAAGGCTGTACTTTGCTCGTGAAGGTGGGTATGCTGTCCAATAGCTGGTAAAGTTTGCGTCAAGCTACGCGTAATACGAGCATCATGAAGCACCTGTACTTGATCCGCAATCTCCTGACGATGTTCGCGGTAGTAGCGTCGAATATGCCCTAGATAGTAGAGCATTTGTTTTGGCGGAACATAAACGCCTCCCCACAACGTCTCGCCCTCGGAGGACAGCAAGACAACACTGGGCCAGCCATTTTGATTGTAACGCGTGTTGATATCAGGGCGCATATCGCTATCAACTCGAATGGGAATATAATCAGTATTGATAATCGTAATAATGCTAGTCTCTGAAAGTGTTGTCTCGTCCATGATATGACACCATTCGCACCAGGAAGAGGTAATGAGCAAAAAAATAGGCTTATCCTGTTGGACAGCCTCCTGAAATGCACTTTCTCCCCATGCACGCCAATGAATAGTATGTGCGCGATTGGGGCGAGACGAAAAGCGAAATAGTGCGGACAAAGGGAGAGATGCTTCTGAATGACCAACGATCATATTGCCGCTCATGTCTGAGTCTCCTTCTTTCGACCTTATACTACATATTTTCTTGGCAAGAAGATGTCAGGCTACAGAAAAACGGTTGCATCCGTAAGTATACCATAAAATATGAAACTGCTGTATGAAAACGATGTGAATGCATAAAATACTGTTATGTGTAGTTGACCCTCACTTTCTCTTAGATCGAGTAGTGTTATAGTGTTAGGATAGAGTTTAATTATAACAGACGTTAAGGCGAACAGGCTTTTTGAGGGAGGCCAAGGATGACACAACTGTTTGTTGGGGTTGACACAGGAGGAACCTTTACTGATATTGTTTTGCTCAGGGACGGCACACTTCAAGTCCTTAAAGTTCTCTCGACACCAGATGATCCATCGCGAGCTATTTTGCAGGGTTTAACTCAGATTGGCGTGGCTCGCTCTCTTGACGTGCTGGTTCATGGATCGACGGTAGCAACCAATGCAGTACTTGAACGGAAAGGGGTATCAACTGGTCTGATCACAACGGCAGGCTTTCGTGATGTACTTGAAATTGGACGCCAAACACGACCAAAGCTGTATGATATACGTGTACAAAAAACACTCCCCCTTGTTCCTGCGGAGCATAGAGTAGAGGTTGTCGAACGCTTGAATGAGCGTGGTGAGGTATTGGTGGCACTCGACGAGGCTTCACTCACAACCGCACTTGAAACACTCCAAGCCACGGACGTGCGAGCCGTCGCTATTTCTTTGCTATTCAGCTTTACGAACCCAGCTCATGAGCAGCGCGTCGCGGAGAAAGCTCGTGCCGCAGGTTTTTATGTCTCAGCTTCCTACGAAGTGTTGCCAGAGTTCCGAGAATACGAACGTACCAGCACAGTTGTGCTCAATGCCTACGTAGGTCCGTTGATCGATGCATATTTACAACGCCTTGAACAAGCACTTCCACCACAAACGATTTTACGCATTATGCAGTCCAATGGCGGCTCTATCCTTAGTACCACAGCGCGACGTGAGGCAGCACGGACGCTGCTTTCCGGTCCAGCAGCAGGCGTAGTTGGCGCGGCTTTCGTCGCAAAAGCTTCTGGCTTTACACAAAGCATCACCTTCGATATCGGAGGCACGTCAACCGACGTGGCACTCATCGACACACAGATGGCGGAGACAACGGATGGCAGTATTGGTGGTTATCCTACCAAGCTACCAATGATTGACATTCATACAGTTGGAGCTGGCGGTGGTAGCATCGCATGGTTTGATATTGGTGGAGCGTTACGTGTCGGCCCCGCTTCTGCAGGTGCATCACCAGGGCCAGCCGCTTATGGACAAGGAGGAACCGAGGCTACTGTTACTGATGCAAATGTTGTGCTAGGACGCTTGATTCCTGAAGCATTTCTCGGTGGCACTATGCACCTACATAGAGAGAAGGCACATTCAGCAATGGTACCAATTGCGGAACGTTTGGGGAGCACAGTCGAAGAAGCAGCTCTTGGAATCGTTCGTATCATCAATGCAAATATGGAGGCGGCTATTCGCGTCATCTCCGTTGAGCGTGGTTCTGATCCACGACAATTGACGCTCGTTGCCTTTGGTGGTGCTGGTCCTCTTCACGCATGTGAACTTGCAAGTACACTACGCATTCCACGCGTACTCATTCCAACCACACCAGGAGTCCTTTCTGCTTTAGGAATGCTGGTCGCGGACACCATCAAGGATTATGTACGCACAGTTATGACAATGGCAGAGCAAGCGGAAGACGCGATTGCATCTGTGTTCGCTGAGTTGGAACAACAAGGACGCAACGAACTAGCACAGGAGGGCATTCCAGAGGCGAAGATTGTGCTTGAACGCTACCTTGATCTTCGCTATAGTGGACAATCATACGAACTTGTTATTCCGTTCGAGAACAGTATTGTGAAAGCGGTAGAGAGCTTTCATAAAACTCACGAACAACGCTTCGGGTATAATGACCCTAATGAGCAAGTACGTGTCGTCAATGTACGTCTCAAAGCACGAGGTCTTACAACTCAACCTGTCCTTGAAACACAGAAAGTAATACATGGTGCCAAGGCAACACCATATACCATGCAACACACGGTTTTCGCCACGGCGAGTGGATACAGCACATTTGAAACTCCTGTTTATGAGCGTGCAACACTCGTTCCAGGAGTAGAGATTGCAGGGCCTGCGATTCTTACGCAATATGATACGACAACTGTACTGCCACCGGGATGGTATGCACATATTGACGCGGTGAGAAATCTCATTACTGAGCTTGTAGAAGGATAAGAAATATATGCTTGATCCAGCACAAACACCGACAGTGAATCCAATCAGCTTAGAGATATTTCGTAGCACGCTTACTGCGATCACAGAGGAAATGGGTGTTGTCCTGACGCGAAGCAGTTATTCGCCTAATATTAAGGAACGACGCGACTTTTCCTGTGCGCTCTTCGATATTCAAGGACGCCTTATCGCACAGGCAGCACATATTCCCGTGCATCTTGGCTCTATGCCTGACTCAGTGGCGGCTGCCCTTGTTACATTCGATTCGTTTACACCAGGAGACGTTATCGCACTCAACGACCCGTTCCTGGGAGGCACCCACTTACCGGATATCACGCTTATCACGCCTATCTTTGTACAGATCGACAACAAACAACAGCTTTTCGGCTTCGCTGCTAACCGCGCACATCATGCGGATGTCGGCGGAATGTCGGCTGGTTCAATGCCATTGGCGACAGAAATTTATCAAGAAGGCATTATTATTCCACCTGTGAAGCTGTGGGAGGCCGGGCAACCAAACCGTGCCTTACTCTCACTTATTTTACGCAATGTACGTACACCCGATGAGCGACGTGGAGACCTCGCGGCTCAGGTGGCGGCAAACCGTACAGCCGCTCGCCGCATGCAGGACTTGATAGAACGTTGGGGACGCTCGATGCTTGAGGCACATATTGACGCACTCCTCGCATATGCAAAGCGTATTACTGAGGCTACGATTGAGGCTATTCCAGATGGCAGTTATAGCTTTACTGATTACCTGGATGACGATGGCACGAATGATACTCCTATTCCTATTACCGTCACAGTGCTGGTACAGGGTCGCACAATCACAATGGATTTCACACATAGCAGTATGCAGGTACGCGGTAATGTGAACACAGTTGCCGCCGTTGCTAAATCAGCCGCGTATTATGTCATACGCTGTCTAATGCCAGATGATGCGCCGATGAATCATGGCACGTTTGCGCCTATGACAGTTATTGCTCCGAGTGGCACGATAGTAAACGCACGGCCTCCGGCAGGAGTAGCTCAAGGCAATGTTGAAACTTCACAACGTATTACCGATGTATTGCTTGGTGCTTTGGCTATCGCACTTCCTGATATCATACCCGCTGCCAGTCAAGGCACGATGAATAATATTACGGCTGGTGGTATTGATCCACGTACACAAAAGCCTTTTGCCTATTATGAAACAATGGGTGGTGGCATGGGTGCGCGACCACACCTTGATGGACTTTCAGGTGTCCATGTGCATATGAGCAATACGTTAAATACACCCGTTGAAGCGTTTGAATATGCCTACCCCATGCGTATTACGCGCTACCAACTTCGTCGTCATTCCGGTGGGAACGGTGCGGCACACGGAGGTGATGGCCTGATACGCGAAATCGCCTTTGATGTGCCTACCGATGTCACGTTACTTACAGAACGACAACGCCTTCCTCCCTATGGGCTACAAGGAGGCGAACCGGGTCAATGTGGAGAAAACCGTTTATGGCGCGATGGCGAAGAAACACATCTCCCTGGCAAGGTACATTTTCGCGCCCAACCTGGGGATCGTTTATCGATCTCGTCTCCTGGTGGTGGAGGGTGGGGTAAGTGGGTCCGCTAAAGCGGACCCAAGCAACCAACGGAATAGCACAAGGCCATGCATTGTTATATTTTATGGATAACAATGTTTGACTTGCAGTCTGCGATATGCTACACTTTAGCAATCCAGAGATGTATGTTTTTGACAAGTTTTTAAGAGGAGGATTGGCCTATCAATAGGGATTTTCGGGGTAACGACCGTCCCCGTGAGACACGAGTAAACGAGCGCATTCGCGCCCGTGAAGTACGCTTGATTGATGAAAACGGCGAAATGATCGGTGTTATGGTACCGATGCGTGCGTTAGATATCGCACGTGACAGAAACCTGGACCTCGTAGAAATATCGCCGAACGCGATACCCCCCGTATGTAAGATCATGGATTACGGTCGTCACAAGTACGAACAGGCAAAAAAAGAAAACGAAGCTCGCAAGAATCAAAAAACGGTTACACTTAAAGAGATTCGTATGCGCCCACGTACCGACGATCATGATGTAGAAGTGAAGACCCGCAAGATTCAAGAGTTTTTGGCAGACGGCGACAAAGTACGTGTCAGTGTGCAGTTCCGTGGAGCTGAGATGCGTCACCCGGACCTTGGTCGGAAACTGCTAGATGAAATCGCGGATGTGTTAAAAGGAGCTGCCACCATTGAGCGTTCGCCAATGATGGAAGGCCGTATGATGTCAATGATTGTTTCGCGTGCTCCAGGATGGGAACCACCTAAGAAACAAGCCCCTCCGGCTGGTAAGCATAGTTCCTCTGCTGACTCAAAGGCACCACAGAACACGCAGAGCAATCCAGTAAACACTCCATCGACACCCTCCGCTCCTGCGTCCGAGGCTGATGGAGTAACGGATACAGACATTCCCGTGGCTGAGGATGATGAAGTAACGAATACCGACACTCCCACAGCAGAAGAGACTCCAGAGTCGTAGCATGAGTCACAGCTTTTTAGGGTTCCAGTAGAGTAAATATAATTTTATCCCGCATTGCCTATAATATAAGGGTGTAGTTTGTGTGAACTACACCCTTATTTCTTGTGTTTTATAATGTGCCGATTGACTTTTCTAGGGGAGACTACTAAGATAAGATTATTCCGTAGAATAGAAACCTGAAAAAGATGAAAGTATCCTCTAGGGGATACGGAGGATAATACGCTGTGAGTAGATATGATGATCCACGTTGGTATGAAGAGCAGGATACAGTTCCGCCTAAACAGCCAGCGTCTAACGGTAATGGCCTCAATTCTTATGACGTTGATAACGTAAGTAACGATGATGATGTCTACCCACATCGCCAAAGACAACAACCAGTATCACCCACTCCACGCCAGCAATCTCGGCACTTACTAGGACCTTTTTTAGCTGTAACAGCACTGGTAGTAATCGCTTTTTTTGGGGGCTGGTTCAGTCACGAGTTCTTTGGCAACACGTTTGCCCAAAACGATCAGTCGCGTTCCTACTCGCAACTCATCCAACAAGCATGGGACACCATCGACCAGCATTATGTTGACCGCAAGGCCGTAAACTATAAGAATATGGCATACGGTGCGATTGGAAGCATGGTTGACTCGCTACATGATACAGGCCACACGCGCTTTCTGACACCTCAGCAGGTACAGTCTGAGAATCAGCAATTGAGTGGAACATATAAAGGCTTCGGATTATATCTGTCTTATGATGCACAAAAAAAGCTCGTCATCATTTCCTCTACTATTCCTGGTTCACCTGCTGCGAAAGCCGGGTTTAAGCGAGGTGATGCGATTATAGCCATAGATGGTCAGGATGTCAAAGGAAAAGATATTCCAACGGTAAGCGGAATTCTTGGGAGCAAACCGACGAGTACAGCCATTACAGTACAACGCGCGGGTGTTGCGCAACCCGTGACCATCAAAGTGACACGGGCAGTAATTACGGTACAAAACGTTGTGATGCATTACATACCTGAAAGTCATATTGCTCATATTCAGATTGTACAATTTGCTGATGGAGTGACAGACCAGTTAAAAAGTTCTCTTACTGAGGCAAAAAAGCTGGGAGCGAAGAAAATCATCCTTGACTTACGTGATAATCCAGGTGGCTATCTGCAGAGTGCTATTGATACCGCTAGTTACTTTGTGCCGAAAGGGAATGTCTTGCTTGAACAGGATAGTACAGGACAGCAAACACCTATTCCAGTAACGGGTAACACCATAGATACGACCAGTACGATTGTAATTCTTACGAACAACAGTACTGCAAGTGCGGCTGAGATTGTTTCAGGTGCCTTGCATGACAACGGTCGGGCAACTATCATTGGTGAGAAAACCTTTGGTACAGGCACCGTGTTGGAGCAATATACGCTTTCCGATGGTTCAGCTATTCTTTTAGGAACACAGGAATGGCTTACCCCGAAAGGAAAATTCATCCGTGACAACGGCATTCATCCAGATATAACCGTAGCACTTGATAAAACCGCAACGGAATTAATGCCTGCTGATGAGAATGCCGGAAATATGACGGAACAGCAGATACTTGCAGGTGGAGATGCGCAACTCAATGCTGCGATTGAATACCTGAAAACGCATTA
>CAXTWV010000041.1:15164-20444 GCA_964248005.1 uncultured Ktedonobacteraceae bacterium
TGCTTGATAATATTTACTTGTAGGAGCGTGTCCAAGAAGAGGTGAGATGTAGCTTGTTGCCGCGACAACTTTTTCGAGGTCTACGCCCGTCTCAATGTGCATACCATGAAGCATATAGAGCAGGTCTTCTGTCGATACGTTCCCTGCCGCACCAGGAGCGTAGGGGCAACCGCCAAGTCCACCCACTGACGAGTCGATAGTGCTGACCCCCATTTGCAATGAGGCCAAGATGTTTGCTAGTGCTGTTCCACGCGTATCATGGAAATGAACGGCTATGTTAGCAACCGCGATACCGTGTGCTGTCAACAGGTCAATCATCTCCATAACCTGTATCGGTGTGGCAACACCGATGGTATCACCAAGCGACAGCTCTTCTATGCCCATCTCTAGCAATGCCTGTGCCACAGCAAGAACTCGTTGTGGGTCTACAACTCCCTCATAGGGACAACCAAAGACGGTTGATATGTAACCACGGACAGGAATGTGTTCCTGTTGCGCGAGTGCCACCACGGGTCGAAAATTTGTGAGACTTTCCGCGATTGTTGCATTGATATTATGACGTGTAAAGCTTTCACTTGCTGCCGTAAAGACTGAAACAGAACGGACGCCAGCAACAATGGCACGCTCCATACCTTTCAGATTGGGGACCAGGACAGGATAGGTTGTATTTGGACGTTGCACAATACCCGCTATTACTGCGCTAGCATCACTTAACTGTGGAATGGCACGCGGACTGACAAACGATGTAGCTTCCACAACAGGCAACCCTGCCTCACTGAGCAAGTTGATAAAGTGTATCTTCTGTTCTGTAGGAATGCTTACCTTTTCATTCTGTAAACCATCGCGTGGACCAACCTCGACAATTCGTACAGAGGATGGAAGAGAAGGAAATGAACCAAGCATGATTACGCTCCCCTATATTCAGGTAGTTTAGACGGCGTGTCTCTTCTGCTCTGACGCCTTTTTTCATCTTGTTCTTCTGGCGAAGGCAAGAGGCGTATATCAGTTGGTCCTTCAACTTGAGGAACATCACGTTGTGTACGTTCGACACGTATCTTTGTGATACGCCTTCCACGCGTGGTGAGTACGGTAAACTTCAAGTCCTTATAGGTTGTGGTATCACCCGCAACAGGAATTTTGTCGAGTTGCTCATAGACAAAGCCACCGAGCGTTTCGTAATCGCCGTCTTCGAGTTTCATGTCCATCATGTCGCCAAACTCATAAATGTTGATTTTCGCGTCGAAGATATATTCATTTTCATTGACTTTTTCATACAATACTTCTTCGTGGTCGTACTCGTCCTGAATATCACCAACAATTTCTTCTACCAAGTCTTCAATGGTGACAAGACCCGCTACAGAACCATACTCATCAACGACGATCACCATGTGGATACGTCTCTGGCGTATCTCGCGTAGCAGATCATCGAGTTTCTTGCTTTCTGGCACGAAGTAGGCAGGGCGCACAAGGTCACGTATGGGAAAGGTATTATGACCTTCACGCAATTGTTTCAACATGTCCTTCGTATACAGAACACCAATAATCTCGTCGATACCAACGCTTTCTTCATAGACGGGGATACGTGAGAAGCCCCCTTGAAGCGCGACATCAACAGCTTCAGTCACAGTTGCATTACTGTCCAGTGTTACCATGTCGATACGCGGAATCATCACTTCACGTGCAGTGGTATCGGCAAACTCGAAGATACTGTGAATCATATCCGTCTCTTCCTCTTCGAGTACGCCTTCCTCCTCACCGACAGTAACTAACAGGCGAAGTTCTTCCTCCGTCACGAATGGACTGTTATGCTTTATTTGACCGCCTAGCATACGCACAAAAAACGAGGTAATTCCGCCGAGCATCACTACAACGGGATGCAACACCCATGCGGTCCCTTTCACAGGATCAACAAGCACACGTGCCCAGCGCAAAGGATTCTGTACCGCCGCTGTTTTTGGCGTGATCTCACAGAAGATCAAGACGACAAGCGAGATAAGAATAGATGAGAGTAATTCACCATACGTCGCTGAAAAACGCAATGATAAGACGGTTGCCAAACTTGACGCAACGATAACAGCGACACTATTGACAATGAGAATTGAAGAAAGAAACGTGTTTGGCTCTGCTAAAAGACGCTCAATATCAGCAGCTTTAGCATCACCTTCTTCAACAAGGTTTTTGAGTTTGATACGGCTGATAGAGGTAAATGCTGTTTCAGCAGCAGAGGCAAGACCACAGAGGATTAATGTTGTGATGAGAATAGCTAGTTGAAGCCATGCTACTGCATCAAACTGTGGGACATGAAAATCAATTCCAGCGGCTATACTTGCAAGGCCAGGGCCATCCATAGCTGCTTTTACTCCTTTTTATCACTCTCTACATTTGAGGTTTTTGGTGGTTGAAGCATACGTAACACGCGTGCAGGGACACCCACTACAAGTGCATACGGTGGAACATCTCTGTTCACAACCGCCCCTGAACCAGTATAGGCATGTTCACCAACAGTTACAGGAGCGACAAGAATTGTGTCGCTTCCAATCGAGGCACCGTCACCAATAATGGTGCGGTTCTTCTGCTTCCCATCAAAGTTAGAGGTGATCGAACCAGCGCCAATGTTGACATGCTCGCCAACAGTGGCATCACCGAGATAGCTAAAATGATGCATATCGGTCTCGGCTCCGACATACGAATTTTTTACTTCTCCAAAGTTACCCATACGCACACCATGGGCAAGATATGCACCAGGACGACAATGGCAAAACGGACCCATGCGCACATCGTCCTCAAGCGTCGTCTCTTCTAGTGCAGACTCCCGAAGGATACAGCGTTCTCCTATCGTTGACGCATCAATGGTTGTATGTGGTCCGATACGACAGTCACTCCCAATCGTTGTCTTACCTGTAATCATCGTACCGGGAAGAATGACAGTATCCATACCAATAGAAACGGTGTCGTCAATGTATGTTGTGGCAGGATCGACAATGGTCACACCAGCGTACATATGCCGCTCAAGAATACGTCTGCGCAGCAAGTGTTCTGCCTCAGCGAGTTGTACGCGGTCATTGATGCCAATTGTCTCATCCAATGTTCCATTCACAGTAGTAATAACACGCTCTTGCACACCTGCTATTCCTACTAGATCGGTGAGATAGTATTCACCGGAGGAATTGCGCGGCAAAGTACGAAGCGTCTCCCAGAGCCATGCACGGTCAAAGCAATACACACCAGAGTTGAGTTCCTTGATACGCTTCTGTTCTGGTGTCGCGCGTTTCATCTCCACGATCTCGCGCACACGTCCCTGTGAGTCACGCACAACACGACCAAAATCGGATGGTTGCTCAGTTGCCGCAGTCAGGAAGGTGATAGTGGCATGTTGAGTGAGATGTTCATGCAGCACACGTGCCAGCATGTTGCTACTAACGAGCGGTGTATCACCGTAGCACACAAGCACAGTCTGTGGTAGTGGGTAGAGCGCATCGACAGTCGCTTGAGCGGCAAGTACAGCATGACCTGTTCCTAATTGTTCTTCCTGAATAGCATAGAGACACTGTTCTCCAAAGGCTGCTTCTATCTGCTCGGCTTCGTGTCCAAGCACAACAATTGGTTTCTGAGTGGATACCGCTATGTCTTGACTGATGGAAGAAAGCGTTGAAGGAATAGCGGCTACGGCCTTGAGTACATGCGCTAATAGTGGCAGACCCGCCAGAGAGTGAAGGACTTTGGGCAATTTTGAACGCATCCGCGTACCTTTGCCTGCTGCAAGTACCACGGTCGCATATGTATTCATGAGCGGATATACAAACCTTTTTTATTTTCTCTATTCATATATAAATAAAGCGCAGAGAAAAGTATTGCTACACCTCTACGCTAGAAGAGAAGATTGGCTCGGGTGCCAAGATTCGAACTTGGGAATGGCGGATCCAAAGACCGCTGCCTTACCACTTGGCCACACCCGAAGACAGCCACACGACTAATGTTGCGACGAAACTATATTACACGAAATCGTGATGGTTGTCAACATGATATTTTCGCTTTTGTATCCTTCTAAACCTTGACAACGTGACACGTATGATGTATTCTTTCAGAGAGGAAGTGAGAATAATTCTCATTATTAGGGTGTACTAATATGCTGAAAGAGAAGCTAAACACAAATGCTCAGGCTGTCCTGGACGTTGTACGTTCTGTACAGACACATCCGACCGCTTTAGAGGTGTACGAGATGGTGAAGCAGGTGCGTCCTCGCATAGGATTAGCAAGCGTTTACCGTATCTTAGGACACCTTGTCGAGCAAAATTATATCAAAGAGTTATTGTATGGCGACGGAAGTTCACGTTATGATGGACGAATAACGCGGCACGATCACGGCATTTGCACGAATTGTGGAGCACTTCTTGACCTTCCCATTGAGGTAACAGTATCTCAACAGATATTGCAACAGGCGGCACAGGCAGCAGGTCTTGAGCTAGACACACACGAAGTACGTATCTATGGACGTTGCGCGTCATGTCAAACGAACGGAACGTGTTCATAGTAGAGAACCTAAGCACGCATTGATGTTTATAGGGAGTAAGGCAGATGTCATTAGAGCAACAACCAAAATCACAGGAACCTAGTAGTGTGGAGAACCATGCTACAGAACAGTCAGAACAAAAAACATCGGAGCAAAAAGAACTTGAGGAGACCCCTAGTACAACGAGAGAACAGATTGCGGAGATCGTCAAGGGGTTGACATCAAGAGACAATAGCGATGCGACAGCACACAACTTTCTGCTACGTGTCGTGCAACCTGGACTAGCCGGACTCATGGATGGCTCTGTCTCAACACTCGCTCCAATTTTCGCGACCGCATTCGCTACGCATATAGCATTCACAACATTCCTTGTGGGTATGGCTTCAGCAACAGGTGCTGGTATTAGTATGGCCTTCTCAGAGGCATTATCAGATGATGGTCAGCTAACTGGACGTGGTAGCCCTGTCATTCGTGGTGGTATCACGGGCCTCATGACCTTCTTTGGAGGAGCTTTACACACCCTTCCCTTTCTTATTCCAAACGTGCATATCGCGCTCTATGTCGCCTACGTTGTGGTTGCGGTTGAACTTGTCATCATCTCAGCAATCCGCCACCGTTACTTCGGCACAAGCTGGTGGCTGTCAGTCGTGCAAGTTGTCGGTAGTGGTGTTCTTGTGTTTGCCGCCGCTTTCATCTTCGGCAGTGCATAGCACCGTTGTATACAATAGGAAAAGCGGCAGAGGTTAATCACGCAGACCCGTTTGCTTGTT
>CAXTWV010000041.1:20454-21763 GCA_964248005.1 uncultured Ktedonobacteraceae bacterium
CTGTTGTACCTTTTCGGAACTATGCTCTTCTACGGGACGGTGTGATGATATCATGCTGAGCATGAATACTTGCAATTTGCGAACTTCCACTATCAGCAGTAGGTTTGGGCATTGACTGCTCGATCTGCTGAATCGTTGGATCACTACATACGCTTGTTGGCTGGTTGTTTGTAATTGCACAGACACCAGCAGTCATATAGTTCGCCGTCCCCAAAATTGCTTTCGAGGAGGCACTATCAGAACTTGAAAGCTGACCTGCAATATCTTTTTGTGAGAGACCTGCAAGTACATCCGGTACATAGGTAGGACCAGCCACAACGTACTGGTTGCCGATATCAATGAATGGGAAACCGGGTGATTGTGTATAAGGAGGAGCGTTATAGGTGTTTATGAGTTTCTGCTGATCAGCTGTCGGTGTTTGAAGTGGTTGTTGCTGACCATCCTCTACCTCTAGTGGCACAAAGTCAATATAGTTGCTGGTATAGCTACTCTTATAAAATGAGAACGTCGCCGTGTTGGGGTATACGTCAGTTGACGAGGAAGCGATTTCTGGCAACTTTGTAAATGTTCCAAAACGGCTGAGCGCAACTACAACACCCCAACGCTGTGCGGCACAATAAGGACAATATTCTGCCCCGTAATACAAAAACTGTGGCTTGCCTGTTGGCCCTAATAGAATAGGCTGTTTTTGTTTCACCGCTTGAAAATTGTTTGTCACGCCAGCAGTACCTGCTTGAGAGAGCAAAGCTGGATTAACGTGAGTCACCTCCTGCAACACTGTCGTGTCTGTTGTACCCGTTGTTGCTACACTGCCTTGCTGACGTGCGATAAAGATAAAAACACCGATGACAATGACGATGACAGCAAGAATACTTCCTATATACCACCATGGATTAATACTACGTCGCGCGGTACGACGTGTCTTACGCGTTTTTCCTTGTTGCTGCTGTGTATTTTGACTATCGCTACGCAGCCTCTGCTGACGTATCTGCTCGCGTCGTTGTGCGGCAGAACGAGCCTTTGCATTTGCCATATCTTGAACACCTTCTTGATTTTGCTACTAACTGGAGTATCCTACCATCATTTGAAATTACACGCACCTACTATAGCAAATTTTACTTGACAAAGCTAGAGAGAAGGAGTACAATCCCCACGTTGACCCAAACAAGTGAACAGCAAGCCTCGTTCGTCTAGCGGTCTTGGACGCCGCCCTTTCAAGGCGGAGATCACGGGTTCGAATCCCGTACGAGGTACTATTTTTCAGAAGAAGCCTGACAATACTCCTATTTGGTGTGTCAGGCTTCTTTTG
>CAXTWV010000042.1:0-5151 GCA_964248005.1 uncultured Ktedonobacteraceae bacterium
CCTCAGCGACCCTTTTCTGATTTATGACCAACCCTCAATGAATTAGACCCCTACAGGTTATTTATCTTTTTACTTTGAGGGTGTTCACAAAATTCGCGGCAAGGGTCTCGTAGCCTTCGGCATAATATTCCTCGACGCGGCCCATATCGCAGAGTGTTGTCAGGCTAGAGTCGATGGGAAGTTGTGCCAACAAGGGAGCACCTGTCATACCCACAAGTTCGGCACCGTTGCTTGGTCCAAAAATCTCGTAGCGTTCACCTGTGGGCGTCTCAAAGTATGACATATTCTCGACAACTCCAACAATTACGCCCTTGAGTTGACGCACCATGTTGATACACTTCATCACAATCATCGTCGCCAACATTTGTGGCGAGGTCACGATGACGAT
This sequence comes from uncultured Ktedonobacteraceae bacterium, assembly GCA_964248005.1. GTDB lineage: Bacteria > Chloroflexota > Ktedonobacteria > Ktedonobacterales > Ktedonobacteraceae > JBBQVS01. Next base: position 389 of record CAXTWV010000042.1, read on the forward strand.
ACCATCAACAGGCAGCGATTGTAACACGGTCATGGGTGCATCGGATGTGCCAGGAGGCAGGTCCACGAGCAGGTAGTCAAGATTGCCCCAGGATACATCGCTATAAAACTGCTTGATCGCGCTGGATACCATTGGACCACGCCATACCACAGGGTCACTGTCTTTCTCAAGGAACATGTTCATTGACATGACCTTGATACCACCCTTGCTCACTAATGGCTCGATACCACCATCAGCCGATTTTCCAGGCTGGCCTTTTGTACCAAACATACGCGCGATACTTGGACCTGTGATGTCACCGTCAAGAATGCCAACGCGCTGCCCTTGACGCCGTAGTGAGACAGCAAGCAAGCCTGTCACAAGCGACTTGCCAACGCCACCTTTACCGCTCATGACTGCAATCACTTGCTTGATTTTGCGCTCTGCTGGTGCAGGCGACATCTGTAGAGGGACGCCACGTCCAACAGGGGCCTTCTTGGGTGCAACCGAGATAGGCTGGTTGTTGATGACCGCGTTGAGGTCTTTTAACAACATGTCTTGCTTCTCTGGTGTAAAGCGATGTGTACGAGCACCACCCGCGACACTCTCACGTGAGCCAACAGCACACGCAGTACATGGTAAACCATGTCCATGAAACACCTTGACCGTCGCCGGATATTTGCTCACGACATCATGAATAATCATATCGGGACTAATTGTTTCCGCCATGTCTTATCCTCACTCATAGCACAAAAAAAGATATACTCGTGCTACTCTTCTTTCCTTTGTATAGTTAGATATTTGCTAATTCCTACTTCTGAACTCTGATATATTATAGCATAGACCAGTTAGAGGATGCTAGATTTACCCTGCTTTTAAAGCGGCGACAAGGACAGCATGGTCGTGTTCAGTTTGATCGGCATAAGATTTGGCGAATGCTGCGATTGCTTGATCGAAGGCGTCACTTTTGCCCATGTAGCCACTTATCATAACAGCATCCCCAGAGCGAGCATGAGCACGTGCCAGAACCCAGCCGCAGAGTCCGGCATAGGAGATAAAATTGGTTACACTCATTCCTTCGATACTTGGAGAGTGAGACCTATCACGCAATTGGCGAATGTAGTAGTCGTGTGGGCCGCTATGAGTCCAACCAAGAAAGATGTCGCTTGCACTTTGCATGAGCCTTTGTCCACATACAACCCGTTGTGCATGATTAGAATACTGGCCCACTCCAAGATAACGTTCTAACACCGATGCTCGTGCCTCTTTGATTTGTAAGAAGAGAGGATCATTCGCATCGTGACCGAGAAAGAGCATCACATAACAACGTGTTCCCACACTGCCAATACCGACAACTTTCTGCACACTATCCACAAGATGATAACGACTCAACAACACAGTACGATCATCTCGTAGGGATGTCCTATACCTCTCTAATAATTCTTGCAAACTTTCAATGAATTCATCATCATAGAGGTGCGTGATAAGCGGAGGATCGTCTTTGATAAAATACTGACCGTCAAGTGTATCGGTCATTTTTGGAAATACATCAATACTAGTACGCCGACGCGCTCTGGCGAGTTCTCGATTGATATAAGGGTGACTGTCAGGGTGAACGCGTTTCAGGATATTCGCGACATCAATACGCGAATACCACACATCGATAGCACGCATCCGTCCAAACGTCCGCATGTGCTCACGGTATAATTGCACACATCTGAGAGCTGCATTGAGAGTATTCGCATCGGAAAAGCCATTCGCACGTCCAGCAACGACCACGCTCGTAGCTAACCTTTTCACATCCCATTCCCACGGCCCTGGAAGCGTCTCATCAAAGTCGTTAATATCGAAGACCTGATTGCGTTCTGGCGTCGCATAGGTGCCGAAGTTGCTCAAGTGCGCATCACCACATAACTGCACCTGAAGACCTGTCACAGGAGTTGTCGCCAAGTCATGTGCCATAATCGTAGCGGCCCCTCGTAAGAAGGTAAAAGGCGAAGTGCTCATTCGTTCATAGCGCAGGGGTACGAGGGTACGTAAGCGAGCATGATTCGACTCTTCTAACAAGTCTAGTGGATCAGTTCTGTCCTTTGTAGGTGTCCAAGTTGCATGACTTGCACGAGGTATCGTACTACGAAGTGCTTTACCTGCTGCCAGACGAGCAGGATATGTTAGACCGCTTTGTCCATTCTCGATTGGCATCGTCTCTTAATCTCCTCTTGACTTCAACCATCTCACCTTAACACTGGAAAGAGGTATGGTGAGACAGAATTTTATCTGCTTAGTTTCCTTGACATTATAGCCTTCCCATATCAAATGAAGGAAAACATTCTTGCAAAAATTTGTACTATTCCGCTTGACATGTAGGAAGCATATACGATATACTTTGGACAGAGCAGAACATCCCCCTAGGGGGGTAGGTGGATTGCTTGTAAGAAAGTTTTTTATATATCATGACACACCCGCCTGATCCGACAGGGCGTGAAGACATCGCCAAGCGAATCGCACGTGTCGCCGGACATGCAACAAGCCTTAAAAGACTTTGGGATGAAGGACGCGACGTTGACGACATGTTGACGCAAGTCGCCGCTGTTCGTGCCGGGCTTGACCAGGTTGGTAGAGCTATCCTGGAATATGCTGTTGAACAAAGTGTCACAAAGGCTGTTGAACAAGGTAGTTCTGATGAAGCGATACGCGAACTAAAGAACGCGTTAGATCGCTTTATCTAGGTGTGTAGCTCGTTACCTTTACGGAACGAAGGAGGACCCGAATGGACCCTGACCCTACTTGGTGTCGGCGTCACCATCTTTCCGTAGTACAAACGTTTCTGATCTGCTAGCAGCATAGTGCTACCATCTCACGACTCGCTTTGACTACGGATGCAATTTCCCAAAAGCGAGAAGCGTGAGCATAGGTAGTATTCTCCTTGCCGAATTCCTCTGGCAATGACAGTTTCTTCCTCTCACTCTTTCTCTCATTTTTATGATTTTCTCACGAGTATTGTTTCTGATGTAAATGAAACAATGTTCTGTAGGGACCGATTTATCACGTCCTCGTCGGCATTTGTAACGCAAACGAGGACACGATAAATCGGTCCTACAGAAGAGAATCCGTACCCTATTATGCTCTTGTTTTAGAGAAAAAGAGAGGAGTACCCTCATGTACCAAATTGAAGAGACTACACTCGTGTTCGATGTGGTAGAAGAGAACACGATACATATTGATACAGCAGACGACATCCAGGGAGCCTGGGGCACAATCAAGGGCTGTGAGAGTACGACCCGTAAAACGTGGCTCAAACGTCTTCTGGCCTTACTTGTGATTATGGGGCCAGGGCTGATTACGATGGTTGGCGACAACGACGCGGGCGGCATTCAGACATACATCCAAGCCGGGCAGCAATATGGCACATCGCTATTATGGACATTACTCATTCTGATTCCTCTGTTGATTGTCAATCAAGAGATGGTTGTACGTCTAGGGGCTGTGAGTGGCGTTGGACATGCACGCCTCCTTTTCGAGCGTTTCGGCAAGTTTTGGGGTGCGTTCTCGCTCAGTGACCTGTTTATCCTGAACTTCTTGACTATTATTACAGAATTTATTGGTTTTAGTGTTGCATTGCAATACTTTGGCGTTAGCCCTTACATCTCGGTTCCTTTGGGCGTTGTCGGTCTCATTCTCATTACCACGACTGGAAGTTTCCGCCGTTGGGAGAGTGTGATGTGGGTGTGTTGTCTCGCAAGCCTACTGATGATTCCAATCGCGTTTATTCCACACGGTTCTATCGGTCCAATTATAAGCGGCACTCTTATTCCAAGTGTACGCGGTGGTCTCAACTCAACATCATTGCTCACCATTGTTGCCATCGTTGGTACAACGGTTACACCATGGCAACTCTTTTTTCAGCAGTCAAATGTTGTTGATAAGCACATTACAGCTCGTTGGATGAAAAGCGAACGTACAGATACCATTCTCGGCGCATTCCTGACAAATATCGAGGCGGCAGGATTGGTTATCGCGGCGGCGTTTGGCTTTGCCGCTACCAAGTTCGATAACGGCTTTTTAGATTTAAACACAACAGCGCATCAGTTTGGACTCGCAGGACATCCTCTCATGGGCGTAATTTTGATGATTATCCTGCTCAACGCCAGTATCATCGGTGCCTGTGCGGTCTCGCTTGCGACCTCGTATGCCTTTGGCGATGCGTTCAAGACTAAACCATCGCTGCATAGCAAATTTGGTGAGGCGAAGAGTTTCTACATCAGCTATGCCGCGCTCATTGTATACGCGGGTACGATTGTAGTGCTTTCACCAGCACAGGTGCTTGCTATTCTGACACTGGTCGTGCAGGCACTTGCAGGTATTCTGCTTCCCAGTGCTACAATGTTTCTCGTATTGTTATGTAATGACCGAGCCGTACTGGGTCCGTGGGTCAATAAACCGTGGTTGAATGTCGTCTGCGCTATTATCGTTGGTGTACTTATAACAATTTCGGTCATCCTGGCAGTAACGACGATTCTTCCGTTTACGAACGCACAGACATTACAGTTAGCAACTATCGCGGGAGTTATTCTAGTAGTCTCATTGGCAATCATTGGAAGTGTTTCGTTGGTGAAGCGTCTTAGAAGAGGACCCGATGCGGAACTAGTTGCACTCTCCAAGATGGATAAAAATGAGTGGCGGATGCCACCACTCGCGGAATTGACAAAACCTGAGTGGTCCCGCACACTCACGATTGGCATGTTCGCGCTACGTATCTATCTTGTTTTGGCGGTTGCGTTGTT
>CAXTWV010000042.1:5251-21708 GCA_964248005.1 uncultured Ktedonobacteraceae bacterium
AGCTATGCTGTTTTCATCGATGCCGCTTTTTGCAAGCCCAATTCCTCGGTGGATTGTTCGCGCATCTGATATTTCTGAACTTTGCCTGTGACGGTCATGGGGAATGAGGTGACGAACTTGATGTAGCGAGGAACTTTGTAGTGCGCGATGTTGCCCTTACAGTAGTCGCGCACTTCGTCCTCGGTCATCTGCTCTCCTGGTTTGAGCATGACCCATGCCATGATCGCTTCACCATATTTCTCGTCTGGCACACCGATGACCTGCACATCACTGATCTTTGGATTTGTGTATAGATATTCTTCGACCTCACGTGGATAGACGTTTTCACCACCACGGATAATCAGGTCTTTGATACGCCCGACGATGTTTACGTACAGGTCTTCGTCCATGACCGCAAGATCGCCCGTGTGCATCCAACGCGCTTGATCGATAGAAGCGGCGGTGGCCTCTTCGTTGTTCCAGTAGCCGAGCATGACGCTATAGCCACGTGTACAGAACTCACCTGTTTCGCCGATTGGCACGACCTGACCCGTGGCAGGATTGACGATTTTGACTTCGAGATGTGGATGCACTTGCCCAACAGTACTGACTTGTTTGTCCAGTGGCGACCCGATACGCGTTTGCATCGAGACAGGGCTGGTCTCCGTCATACCATAACAAATCTCGACATCGTGCATGTTCATCAAGGACTGGACCTTCTTCATGACCTCAACCGGACATGGAGAGCCAGCCATCACGCCTGTACGCAGGCTAGAGTAGTCGAACTTGGCAAAATCAGGCTGGTCAAGTTCCGCGATAAACATCGTTGGCACACCATACAATGATGTACACTTTTCTTCCTGTACCGTCTGTAACACCGTCAATGGTTCAAACCCTTCGGAGGGATACACCATCGTGGCACCATGTGTGATACAGCCAAGATTGCCCATGACCATACCAAAGCAGTGATAAAGCGGCACGGGAATACAGACTCTATCCTCATGTGTCAGATTTTGTAGGCCAGCCACAAAGTAGCCATTGTTCAGGATGTTGTGATGGCTGAGCGTCGCACCCTTCGGGAAGCCTGTTGTGCCACTGGTATACTGAATGTTGATTGGATCGTCGAACTCTTGCTCACGCTGAACTGTTGCGAGTTGTTCGTTGCTCACACCACTTCCTAGAGACATCAGTTCATCCCAGGTGAACATCCCTGGAATCTTCTCAGAGGTCATACGAATGACGGTTGTGAGGTCAGGGAGTTTTTCGGCCTTGAGCTTCCCTGGTTCACTATGCTGTAGTTCAGGGGCGAGTGCTTGCACCATCTCGGTGTAGTTCGAGGCTTTGAAGGCAGGGGAGATGATAAGCGCGGTACAACCCGATTGTTTGAGCACGTATTCCAGTTCGTGCAGACGGTAGGAAGGATTGATGTTGACAAGGATGGTACCAATTTTGCTGGTGGCGAATTGTGCTACACACCATTCGACACGATTTGGCGACCAGATACCTATGCGTTGCCCCTTACGCAATCCTAATTGGAGCAGACCTTTCGCGCACTGATTGACCTGTTCTTGCAACTCGTGGTAGGTCAGACGCGTATTCTGCTGACGTGCGATGAGCGCGGGATTATCGGGATAGGTTTCCGCCGTCAGGTCGAACTGATCGCCAATTGTCAGACCAAGTAACGGGATATCGCTCGTACCACTTGTATAACTCCATCGTGGGGCGGTCTGCTCTGTCTGATCAGTAGACAAACTCTGTTGTGTCACTGTCATAGTGTTTTCACTCCTCTAAAATAGGTGCAGGGAGATACGTAAGTCGGCGAAATTTCAGGGTCTCGCATTAGCTTAAGAGTAACCGACGTGGGGGTAAAAATCAAGGGCGACATTGACACCCTCGAGTATTAATGGAACGAAAAACCACGCTGAGGAAATTGTCCTTCTGAAGTGGTTCAGAGGAGAGGGTAAAATGGCTGACAAAATGCCCATGAGCATTCTGCCAGCCAAAAGAGGAAGAACTACTTATCCGTTTGAAGCGTTGCCTGCAGAACATCTCGCATTGTCATTGGTGGTCGGCCAATAAGACGAGCAAGCGTCGGATCGACGCGAGCGAACTCTCCTTGCCTGCTTGCGACATAGAATCCCAGTTGCATGTCAATTGCTAACTCAGGAGTGCCGTGAGCGATCAATTGAGAACGAAACTCGTCGTCTGATACCACGACCCGACGAATAGGTCTACCCGTCACTTCTGAGGCAATCGCAGCGATACCAGCTAAATCGAGTGTTTCGGAGCCAGTGAGAGCAGGAGTGATACCATCGAGACCGCCCTTAGCGAGTGCAACCGCTATCGCCCTTGCCAGGTCCGCATGGTCTGTCCAAGCAACTGGCCCATCCTCTGGTGCTACCACCTCTCCTGTCTGGACGGCATCGCCAAGAAACATAACTCCAGACGACGCGTAGAAGCCGTTGCGCAGTGCAGTGAAGGGCACGCCCGACTCCTGCAGTGCCACATCTACATCAGCGTGAGTGCGCATAGGAGGGAAAGGCGATGCTGGGTTTGCTCCTATATGGCTTGTATAGAGAATTCTTCCAGCACCAGCCGCTTTCGCCGTGTCAATCGCTGTCCGATTCAGACGAACTGCTAGCTCTCCAGTACGAGGGGCGGACACAATCAGCACTTGCGAGGCCCCTTCAAAGGCATGAGCGAGGCTCGCGGCATCGGCAAAGTCCCCCCGACGGACGCGAACCCCTCGTTGCTCAAGACTCTCTGCTTTCTCGGTGTCCTGGACACTCACGCCAATCTGGTCGGCGGGAACGAGGTCGAGCAGGTCCTCTACAATAGCTCGACCGAGCTTGCCATTCGCTCCTGTAACAATAATCATCATATCCTCCAGTGTATTTAACTATAACGAGTTGATGGAACATCATGCACCACAAACCACATCTCTCCAGAGAAGAGAACAGTGTTGGATGAGCAACACTGTTCTCTTCTCAACAGTTTCGTGTATACTACACTGTAGATAGTGTAAGCTATATCTGCGCGGAGAGCAATCAGCAAACAGGTGGGATTGTTGGATAGACAACACGCGCAGGGAACTGTTGTTTTTCAGGAGGCAGAGCAGGACACGGAAAGAGCGAGGAGCGATGATGGTCACAGCAGTCAATATGAACGATCCACGGGTCAAACGGACCCGTCAGTTGTTACTGCAAGCGTTTATAGCATTACTCGAAGACAAGCAGAACATTCACTCTATCTCGGTGCAAGAGATCGCGGAACGTGCTACGGTCAACCGGGCCACCTTTTATGCCCACTTTGAAGACAAATATGCCTTGTTGCAGTGCTGGATGCGCGAGAAGTTCCACCAAAAACTCGTGATTCAACTTCCTGACTCATCCACCTTGCAGAAGAGCACCTTACGCCAACTGATTCTGGCCGTGTTCGACTTTCTTGCGCTCTTTCGTTCTTACATAAAGCCAGCTGATCGGCAGTATGAACCGCTCTTGGAGATCATTCTCCAACAAGAACTCTATGAACTCCTTTTGAGATGGCTCAAACAGCACCCATCAGAGGCTCCTTTGCACGAGGAGATCGTAGAAACTACTGCGCAAGTCATCAGTTGGGCGATCTTCGGTCCCGCCGCGCAGTGGAGTCGGGGGAGTCGGACCATCTCTTCTGCTGAGATGGCCCATCGCGTGTTGGGTATCGTGATTGCTGGCTTATCACCTATCATCACTGTTCCTTGATAAGTGTTCATGGCTCTTGGTCCAGGAAAAGCAGCATTTCATACTATCTTCTACTCTATATGATGGAACCTTTGAGCTAATCTCATCAATTCTTGAAAGCGAGTTTTGACTTGTAGAGCTACAGGTATCTCATCTCTTAAAAAATCTTACAAAGCAATCCACTGGGTGCAAGCAAGCGTAGTGTTATATGAGGACAATTTCACTATGTTTACAAGGAGCTTTGTATGTCGTCCACTTTATTACCTATCCCAGTAAAGCGGCTCAAGCAGAAACATGCATTTCGTCGCACTATAAAAAAGTTTTTCCTTCCTATACTTCTGATTATCGCGGTTCTCTTATTTCTGTGTATAGCTATCGGCCCAGCATATAGCTCACGAGCACAATCTAACGTGGTTACAACGGCACACACCAGCGCGACAGTAGACGAAAACTGTAAAGCATCGTATTATTCGCGCGATGGCAACCCGTTTCAGTTGTGTCCAGGTCCGTTTCCTGGTGGTGGCAATTGTGTGTGGTGGGCATGGGAACAATGGCATTTACTTGGTTATGATCTTCCCTTAAATTGGGGCAATGCCGCGGATTGGGTTGTTGATGCCGAGCGTACAGGATTGCCGATTGGCACAACACCACGGGCGGGTGCGATTGCTGTTTTTCCACGAGCCGACGGTGTATGGGCTTATGGTCCAGAGGGTCACGTTGCCTTCGTGACATCGGTCAGTGACGATGACAGTACATTCAATGTTACCTATCAGAACTACGGCGACCCAACGCCGATGTATACCGGACTGAACTATCCAGTTGACCAGATTAATGCAGCAAGCTTTCAGCAAAACCAGTTGCGTTTCATCTACTTTCCAACAACCATCGACACGACACTTTTCGCACATCTACCAGGGATCAATGGCAACGCGGTTGCTGGCTTAACGATAGCAAACGCACAAGCTAAAACGGGTAGTCAGACAGGAACGAAGACGAACACTACAACTACAGTGAACGAGAGTCGTCCAACGCTTGGCCTCCCTGGTGGAAGTGGTAGTTCGGAGCAAGAGTTCAATGCTGACTTTACGGGCAATGGCTTAAGCGATCTCCTCCTCTATAATCGACAACAGGGAAGCCTGAGTGTTATGTCACTCTCGCCATATAAGCAACCAGGACCGCATATCATACGAGGAGATTCGCAATTTTCGTCTTCGGAAACTCCGTTAGCGCAAAAGGTGATGCTATCGGATGCAAAGACGACACCGACGGGGTGGGGGTCAAATCTGGATATTCGCGTGGGAGACTTCGCGGGTACTGGCGAATCCGACATCTTGCTCTATGATCGTATACATGGCACGATGCAATTGCTTACGTTAACGCCACAACTTACGATTAAGACGCATGTTTCCCTGACTGGTTGGGGACCAAACTGGGAACTCTATGCGGGTCGTTTTGATGGACATAGCACTGGCCTGTTTATGTACAATCGCTTCGCCGATGCCAGTATTCCATCATCGCTTACAAGCACAGTGCAAATGGGTGATACATTGCAGCAATGGCGTATGACGAACCGTACCGCTAATGCGGTCATTCTCGATTTCAACGCAGACCTGAGTGTCCATCATCTACAGCAATATACACAGTGGCACAACTCATGGGAAGTGTATGTTGGACGCTATACAAACGCGAATCAGGATGGCGTCTTCCTCTATGACCGCAGAATTGGCGAGGCGCGTGTCATGGATTTTGATAGCAATATGGTAATCAATAACTATCAAGAGATACACAATCTGAGCGGCAACTGGCAAGTGTTCAGTGGCGACTTTAACGGGTCAGGACGCGCACAGGTGATGCTTTACGAGCCAAGCCGAGGCATGGGTGCCTTCCTCATTCTGGGTTCCGACCTTTCACTGGTAAAACGGTTAGATTATACAGGATGGACGCCAAACGAAGTCTTCTATGTTGGTCACTTTGGTACAGATCGCTTGAACGCGATGCTCTATGACCCACAAGCTGGCACGAGTACATTCATTGTCTTCAATGATGCGCTCAAGATATTGACGTTGCATACCGTGCATAGCTGGGATCAGCACTACCAAATTCTAGTTGGGGCCTTTGTTGACCGTACAGCCTGTCTTGCCAGTGGCAGTTGTGGCAAAGGTGACGATATTCTTGTGCTGAACCGCGCAACGGGCCAGATACAGCAATACATCTTCACCTTTGGACGACAGTATCAGGTCATCAATAACCGCGCACAACCCTATGTGCGTAGTGGTTTTAGCACAGATAGCGAGTATAGAACTGTCGATACAACCATTTTTCAGACAGTTGGAACGTTCGCTACTAGCATTACAAATGAGGAGTTGTATTAATAAGCACAGGTTAAGCTTACAGAGCGCGTGGTGGGCATGACAGGGGCAAGCCCTGTCACTACTATACTTCTCGCCACTACGTGGCAAGCTACACCAGTTCGTGTATAGTAGTGACAGGGCTTGCCCCTGTCATGCTTTGCGATTCTCAAAAAGTTCTGGCATTTTCAGAAAAAAGTGTTGACAATTCGCTAAGGGTATGGTATCTTACATCTGCGAACAAAACACCACGTCAGTGATAGCTTGTACGCAATGGCATTAGCGGGAGTGGCTCAGTGGTAGAGCATCTCCTTGCCAAGGAGAAAGTCGCGGGTTCGATCCCCGTCTCCCGCTCCCCCTTTTGCGGCGACGTCGCCAAGTGGTAAGGCACGGCTCTGCAAAAGCTGCACCAGCGGTTCAAATCCGCTCGTCGCCTCCAAGAGACGTGATACATATCACGTCTCTTCTCTTTTTTTCAAGCAGGACAACAGCTTATTTATTCAGACCGCCAACGCGACTCTCGTCGCTATCTTCGCTCAAGTGGTCTGTAAGGAATATCTCCCATGCGAGAACAACGCAGTTATTCCACAGAAGCAATCATTCTCAAGCAGTCCAATCTTGGTGAGGCCGACCGCATTTTGACGCTGTTCACACCTTATAAGGGCAAGTTTAGCGCGATTGCCAAAGGTATACGGCGTCCCATCAGCAAGAAAACAGGCCATCTTGAACTACTGTACCATTCACAGTTACAGATCGCGGTGGGTCGAAACCTTGACATTGTGACACAAGCACAGGGACTTGAGAGTTTTCTGCATATGCGCGATGAACTCTGGCATCTCACCTGCGGAATGTACCTGACCGAGCTTGTCGAACGCTTCGTGGAAGAAAATACGCCACACACTGATGTTTATAACCTTTTGTTAGAGTCCCTACGTGCTCTTGAGATAGACGCGACCGAAGTACAGCAACAAAGAGTTGAGCGAACCCAGAAGCTAGAGGATGGAGTACAAGAGGAGCGAGAGCGTGACATGCATGATCGCACCAAGCTTCTGATGCGCTATTTTGAAATCTATCTGCTCTCAAGTGTGGGTTATGAGCCAGTGCTACGCTCCTGTGCCAACTGTGATACAGAACTCAAGCCAGAGGAGAATGGTTTCACGCCCTCGCTCGGTGGTGCGCTCTGCCCCAACTGTTCACACCTATGGAGCCAATCGCTCTCGATGAACGCGCTCAAAGTGCTACGCCTCCTGCATCGCTCCGACTGGACACAAGTCCCGCGCTTCCACCTCGATGCTCACCTGCATACCGAACTCGAACGCGCCATGCATGGGTTGATACGCTTTCATCTCGAACGCGATTTGAAGTCGTGGAGCTTCTTGGAGATGTTACGTTGACATTGTACAGGTAACTCTGTGTTATACTATCATGCAAAGCACATGCATATGAAGAGGAGAAATCAATGGTAGACGAACTACGCCATGCGTTTGAGTTGGCACAGCAGCAAAATGAAGTGATGCAACGGTATATAGCTGATTTAGTAACGCAAGAACTTGCAGGAGACGAGTTAGAGGTCTCACCCGAACTCGCTGCGGAATTGAAAACCACTCATGACGAGATAGCCACGAGAGATGTGCGTAACTACGACACAATAAGAAAAACAAGGAAGTAAAGCAATGTTACGCAAGATTGATTGTGTGATGGTTCGAGTGGATGATATTGAAGCAGCAGCAACCTACTATGCGGAGGTGTTTGGTCTTCATCCACAGTGGAGTGGAGATGACTCTATTGGACTTGTCTTTCCAGAAAGTGACGCAGAAATCGTCCTCCACAATGATCCTAATATACCATCATCGGTAGAAGTACATTACTTAGTGGATGATGTTATTGCTAGTGTAGCAGAGTACACAGTACAAGGATGTCATATATTAGTCGAGCCATTCGATATTACCATTGGAAAATGTGCTGTAATCCAGGACCCATTTGGCATACGTCTCTGCATCCTCGATATGACGAAGGGATCACGCCCACTTAACCGTATTGAGTCAGCTACAAAAGCGTAGACAAGTAAACAGGGAGACTACAAGAGTCTCCCTTCCATACAAACTACTCAGTTGGTGACTCCGACTCTGGCTTTCCCAAGTCTAAACTTGTGAGTACTTGCACGACCTCTACACGCGCCTTTTTCAGGTCTACATTCAGTTTTTCTAGCACCTTCGCGGCGATGCCATCACCCTCTCGTAGCAAGCCGAGTAAGAGATGCTCTGTTCCAATATAATGATGATGCAGACGACGCGCTTCGTCAACCGCAAGTTCAATCACTTTCTTGGCGCGTCGCGTCATATCAATTTCACCATCAACACCCTTCTCGCCTGGCTTCACAAAAGTTTCTACTAAATTGCGAATCTGCACCAAATCGACCACACCTAAATTTTCTAGGGACTTTGCAGCAACACCTTCGCCCTCGCGTACCAAAGCTAGGAGGAGATGCTCTGTTCCAACAAAATTGTGTTGTAAACGTTGCGCTTCCTCTTGAGCAAAACTTAGGACTTTCCGCGCCCGCTCTGTAAACCTATCAAGTTTATCTTTAAAAATCACATCCTCGCCGTATACACGCTGACGCTTTACATAGTTCTCAATCTCGTTGCCTATAAAACGGTACTCTCCTCCAACGCGATACGCGGGTAATTCTCCCTTTACTACAAGTCTGCGCACCGTGACAACATCCACACGCAAAAAGTTTGCTACATCCTCGGTTGTTAGTAATGGGTCCATGTTTTTACCTTTCTTGAACATATTTGATAGTATTATGAATTACCATACCTAACTATAAATTACTTTTATGTAAAAATCAATATAATAACGCACTAAATTGTATTTCGACCATCTATAGTGGTCTGATTCTATTACACCCTGTAAGCGATTGACTTTGTTCACAAAATTGATGAAACGGCTCATATATCCTCTAACATGGTACAATGCCAACAGGGTGTAATAGAATTAGACCCCTACAGGTATCTCATTTCTTTTAAGAGACCTATTGATGAAAGGCGGGGGACGCCCCTCATGCCAAATCATGGTTTCTAAACAACCATAATTAGGGTTATAGCAGACTTGACAAACGTCAACCGCATCCGTATAGTTATAAGTGGTTATACAACGTTTTATTCCGTACAGAGAGCACGATATTCTTGAAAGGAGGTCCTTATATGCGGAACACTATATACTTCACATTTACTATGCATATACAACAAGGACCCACTTTGAGTATCGGAATGCGTGATCTTCGGCAAGCCTCCACAGAAGACACTCCGCAGGCACAAGGGGGTTTTGTGCCCATTTTCGGAGAGCATTGTCTGAGTAAGCCTCTGACATGATGAACAGAAGTGTCAAATTCTCCGAACCGTGGGTACTTACGACTCACGGTTTTTTGTTTGCCTTTTTATATGTTTATGTACGCAACCCGCTAGCACTCACTCTGTCTTTGCATTGATGACTGAGTAGGTACAAAGAAATGAGAGAAAGAGAGTCATGGTAACAACACATACGCACGAAGCCGCTACAGCGACATACCGACGTGACCTGGGCAATGGACTTGTTTTGCGTTGGTCAACGGCGGCGGATACAACAAACATTGCACAGTTGGTTGGGCTGGTATTTCGAGACAAGGAGAGCGATCCACCGAATGAAGGGCTGATGACCGAAGTCCACGAACTCATGAGCGGGATGCATCCTTTAATGGGTTCAGGTGACTATGGAGTGATAGAGGACACGCGTAAAGAGGGCAACCCGATTGTAGCGTGTACCTGTTTGTGGCTTAACCATTGGGAGTATGAGGGCATTCCGTTTAACATGGGCCAACCCGAAATTGTGGCGACAGACCCGAACTATCGGAATAAGGGTTTGATACGCGCATTATTCGAGATGGTCCATGCACGTAGTGAGGCAAGGGGTGACATGGTACAGGCCATCACAGGCATTCCTCACTTCTATCGGCAGTTTGGCTATGAATATGTGCTGGACCTTGATGGCAAACGTGTTGTGTATACATTCCAGATTCCAAAAGTAAAGGAGGGTGAGACAGAAACATACACCCTACGAGATGCCACAGTTGAGGATGTGCCGACGATTCAGCATATCTACAGCTATCGTCGCAAGGTTGGCGTCGTCACGGCAGATGTTCCTGACAATTATTGGCTATACGAAATACAAAGAGTAAGCGATAAACACCAGAGGTTTCCCCGTGTGCAGATGATTATGGATATCACTGGTAAGGTGTATGGCTATTTATTCGTCTCTTCGGGACGTGGCGATAGAGGTGCTAATCTCTCAGTGTTTGCTCTCGATGTCTTACCAGGAGTGAACTTGCGGGCGATGATGCCATCGCTACTACGTGAACTACAAACGTATGGTTCGCAAACACCTATTCGTAGAACGACGGAAGGCGTGCCACTCACTCAAATTTCTTTTAATTTGGGTCGCACACATCCTGTGTATGATGCATTAGGAAATCTAGCTCCGTTCTATGAGGCTCCGTATGCATGGTATGTGAGGGTACGGGATGTACCGGCATTTCTCACGCATACTGCGCCCGTGTTGGAGCGGAGGTTGGAGCGTTCTATAGTTGCGGACTATACGGGAGAACTCAAGATTGACCTGTATAGAGGCGGTTTGCGGATGGTGTTTGAACATGGAAAGCTGACTACGGCTGAACCGTGGCGTGTACCCGTGTATGACTCGAATGCAGGGGCGGGATGTCCAGCACTTGTGTTTCTGCAATTGTTGTTCTGTCACCGCAGCCTGGATGAGTTACAACACATGTTCCCTGATGTATGGGCTGAAGGGGATGCAGAAATTGTGCTGAAAGCACTGTTTCCAGCACAGCCATCTGCTCCGTTATCTTTATAGGATTAAAAAGAACACAAATAGCGTGTATCAGATTTGGCGTTGCCAAATCTGATACACGCTATTTGTGTTCTTTTTACTTAGGAGAGTTGATGTAGAGATGGGAAAAGGCGACTTCGGCGTCCTGGTCCTCTACATAAAGACCGACCTCGCCGGTAGAAAGCTTGGCGGATGATGTATCACGGATGGATGCACCGACAGGTTTTTTGTTGATAGCAAATGTGAAGGCATTATCATGAGCCTCTATTGTCAGTGTATTATTTTTTCCTGGTCCAACCAAAAGCGAATTCACTGTACCAGAGGCAATAGGTTGATATTTGCCATCGAAGCGCAAAAAGACATATTCACCCGTCACAGACGAGAGAACTTCAAAGAGGTAGTACCGCGATTGATCCGCCGAGGCACGAAACACTACGCCATAATAATCTAAGGTGGTGTGTTCACCATGTACAAGCATCATTGTGACGGAAAGGTGAAAGTTACTATACTGATGCTCGTTATAGAGCGCCATTGCTACTGTCTTCTCGGACTTGTTGATCACATGATAGTATTGATGCTGCTTATCATAAAAGAATGTGCTACTGAGAGGCCAATCAGCATCATCTGTCAGAGTATCACCATATGTTTGCCTACCAATTCCAGTAGCAAGCGATGTTTGCGATACCCTGATAGGTACATGACGTGTGAAATAGAAGGCAGATGTCGCGGCACTTCCAAGCAAGAGCAATAAGGCGGCGATGAGGGCCAGTTTTGGGAAGGTTAAGAAACGCGTGCGTGTTTTCACAGGAACGTGTTTCACCTGCACGCTGGCTTGAGAGATATGTAGTTGACCAAATGGGTCCTCTATCGGCTCTTCGTCGTCCGAATTATTTTGTACTTGTGCTATCGCGTGTGTAAACGCCGTGCTAAACGCTTCCGCGGTTTGAAAGCGTTGTTCGGGGTTTTTGGCTAATGCTTTACGCACAACACGATCAAGAGCCGGGGAGATATCGGCACGTACCATACAGAGTGAGGGTGGAGCCTCGTGAATATGCATGAGGGCAAGCGCAAGTGTGGTGTCGGCTCGAAATGGAAGTTGCTTTGCGAGCAGGTAAAAGAGCGTGACGCCAAGCGAGTAAATGTCTGAACGTCCATCAAGTGTTTGCCCAAGGGCTTGCTCTGGCGAGATATAGTCAGGGGTACCCATCAATGATTCGTTATTTTTTGTTACCGTGTCTTGTTCTTCTTTCGGCACTTTTGGCGTAAGATGCGCAATACCAAAATCAGCAAGCATGATACGACGAGCACCATCGAGTAGAATATTGGCGGGTTTTACGTCACAATGGACACAACCATATTCATGAGCATAGTCTAGTGCTGACGCGAGTTGTTCAAGGTGCCATTGTGCTTCTTCGAGCGAGAGGGGACCATGTTTCTCAATGTATTCGGACAGCGTGCCACCAGACATATAAGGCATAACGATGTACGGCAAACCATCTTGCTCACCATAGGAGTAGATTGGCAGTATGTTCGGATGATTGAGTTGACTCGCGGCTTCGGCTTCGCGTAAGAAACGACGATAGAAGTCACGCCGCATCTGCATATCCATTGTCGAGCGCGGAAGAAAAACCTTGACAGCTACCTTACGGCTAGGCGTATGCTGCTGACCCAAAAAGACCGCGCTAGAACCGCCATAGCCCAGGAGCCGTTCTAATACACAAGACCCCAGCACGGTACCGATAAGATGTTGTCCCCTGGTCGTAGTCATCTCAAAGCTCCCCATATAGCTTTTCTTTGTAGGGACCGATTCATCGTGTCCTCTTGGCGTCTCGATTGGTAAGAAGGACGCGATAAATCGGTCCCTACAGGTATGTAGAGAAAGCGGGTGCAGTACCTGGACACAGTTATCGTCGTTGATAGCCGTCTGAACTGCCTGTATTGTAGTCGAGAAAACGAGAGCGTGTCAACTTTTCGCTCAATAAATGTGCAAGTTCCCCCGAAATTACACTCTTATACAAGACAGAGGGCAGATAGGCATTTGACGATATATCTGCCTCTCTATATACGTCTTTCTATAGGACAAACTCACCGTCGCGCATGATAACACGTCCATCCACTTCGATGGTGCAACGGGCAGGAATTACATCAACATGAATCTTCGCGTCCCAATCCGCGCCCGTGAATTGCGGATAGGGATTGCCAAAGGCTACGTGCAGACCGGGCATCTTTTCATCTTGCAGCAGATTGCCCACAAGTTTCTTCAGGCTTGTCAGGGTGCCGATAGCAAATTCACCCGCACGATTGCCGTTGGGAACCGAGAAAAGATAGTCATGTACCTCTTGCGCAATAGCTTTATCTTCGCTACTAACCTCTGTGACATACCCATTTTTCACGGTGATGACCAACGGATGTTGTAGCACACCATATTTCTCGGAAAAGTAGTCGCCCAATACATCGCACACCAGGACGCCATCAACTGTCGCAGGAGCGGTAAAGACCTCGCCTTCGGGTAAGTTGCCCCACTTGCCTTGCTCATGATAGCGTCCGTGGCAAGGAATCCATTGCCAATCTTTGTTGAAGGTCGCGGTAACATCGCTGCCCTTTGCGGATGTGACATGAATAGTCTTGGCATCGCGCACAAGGTCGTAGATGGAATTGGTTAAGGTGAACACTTCGTCATAGTTGGCACACATGCCATCCGCCATCAGTGCTTCATCGATGCCGATCATGTGTCCATGACGCACCTTGAGTTCGGTTGCTAAAAATGGTAACAAGGGAAGACGGAAAGAGATTTCCCCAGGTTGTGCTGTTGCGATGTAATAGGTGACGGTTGGACGCGCATGTAGAAGATCGGTGCGCAATTCGTCAGAAAAGACGGTTAGTGGTCGCTCGCCGTAGTGTTCAAGAAAATGAACCGTGACATCAGCGTGTTCGGCGAGCACAGCCGAGGCAACACGACGCGCAATGCTCTCGCGTGCATAATCGGTGATGATGAAGACACGGTCTTGTGAGTTCACGCCCATGCAACGCACGGCGTTCTCTGCTCCTCGTTGGACTCTCGCTTCAAATGTGTCGAGTGTTTTCTCACTTTGAGAATTTTGAATAGATGAATGTACTGTTTCTGCCATGATAGGTAAGCTCCTGCTCATAAAAAAGGTTGTGCGGATATAAATATATACGCTCAAAAAATTATTGTGGTAACATTCTGTTATGCATGTACACCTTTTGGATGTACAAATGTTGTGTTTTCTTGAGTAATTGGTTGATGTCCTTCGTCAGAAATATGGGGTATGCTAATAAGAGGATTGTTAGGAACCAGATTACACAGATAAACAAATTCGCATGGATACGTCGATTGTAGGGACCGATTTATCACGTCCTCTTGGCGATTGATATGCCGAAAAGGACGTGATAAATCGGTCCCTACAATCGTGAAACAGTTCACCTATTGAAAGGACTCAATTATGACTCAGGAAACAACGACTACTACAGCATTGTATCGCGCAATTCATGCTCAGCCGCAGGCTATACGGGAGTTACTTGTGGATTGGGATGGACCGACGCAGGCCGCACAAGAGTTGAACACGCGAGAGCGTATTTTCCTTGCAGGAATTGGTACCAGTTATCATGCGGCATGTATCGGTGAGTATCTGTTTCGCCTCGCGGGAGTCGATGCGTGGGCGGTTCGTTCCTATGATTTTGTGACATATCCACGTCCATTGCGGTCAGACGATGGTATAGTTGTGATCAGTCATCGTGGCAGCAAAGTTCATGGTATAGGAGCGGTACAACGTGCGAAGCAGGCGGGCATTTTGACCGTTGGCATCACGGGCAAGGGTTCACAGATGCGCGATGTAGATATCGTGCTAGAGACGGTTGGACAAGAAGTATCATCGGCACATTCTATAAGTTTTACTGGTACATTAACTCGACTGGCACAGATAGCGGCACGTCTTGCAGCACTACGCGGGAATACGCAGGTAGCACAACAAATTGAGCAAGGTTTAGGGCTTCTACCAACGTCTATAGAACAGGTCTTTCTTCATGAAGACACACTAAAACGAGTGGCACAAGATGTTGTGGCACAACAGCGCAGGCTCTTTTTTGTGGGTGCTGGTCCAAATGCCGCAATAGCACCAGAGGGTGCGTTAAAGGCAAAGGAAGCAGCGTATGTGACTGCCGAAGGCTTAGAATTAGAGCAAGCGATTCACGGTCCATTCGTTGGCTTTGAGGCAAACGATCTCGTCGTCATTGTGAGTGTCCAGGGGCCAGCGCAACCGCGTATAGGAGACTTTCTACACGCGTTACACGAGATTGGAGCACGAGTATTGCTGCTTGGCACTATTCCCACAGCGGATACCGCGTTATTTACGAGTGATGGTTGGACACATCTTGCGCTTCAAGCTGATATGGTTGAGGAATTGACGCCACTGCTTACAGTAGTACCATTGCAGTTGCTGGCGGATTTTCTTGCATCAGCTCGCGGTGTGAACGCGGATGTGTTCAGAAAGGACCAGGAAGCATATGAGCGAGCAAGTGCAACATTTCGCCTATAACATCTCAAGACTTTGCTACGTCTATGGATAGTACACCCGTGTTTTCGTGCTATACTTGAGGTAGCAGACGTATGCCCCGTTGCTCACAGACAAAGAAGGAGTCCCGCATGACCGGCCCTTTTGGTATTCCTCAGATCACCAGCTACCTCACGCAAATGTGTTTGAAGATGGCACACGTAGACTATGAACGCGAGATCGTGGAACTTGCGTTTCACGGCAGTCAAGGACAGTGGCACATGATCGTTGGTTTTCAGCAACAAGGAGAGGCACGAAAGCTGATGTTGATCGCGCCCCATATTGGGACGGTGACAACAAAACGACGGCTGGAATGTCTCGAAGCGTTGATGTCGGTCAATTACCGTATTGCTGTTGGCAAGTTTGGTATTGATCTCGATGATGGCGAGGTACGACTGGAAGAGGCTATTCCACTAGGACTCCATTCCATTACCTTTGAGCAGTTCCAGCTTGCATTTGGTGCCCTCATGCAGACTGTCGCTATGTATCATAGTCTCCTCCCTCGTATCGTCTATGGCAATCTTTCGGTGCTGGAGGCACTCGCAGCCTGTGAGCAAGAGTTCGCGCAGCAAACAGGTGAAGAGCAGCATACACAGACAGAGCCACTTGTCGATACTTCGCAGGAGATCCCGACAGAGAGAGTACAGAGGGATATTGATCTTAATGATGTGCTAGCAGAAGTGACGCGTATCTTTGAGGAACATAAAGATTAACTGTCAAATAAGTGAGTGGCATGATGGCGACATTACCGCCATCATGCCACTCACTTATTTCGTGGGCTTGGTTTGGGAGTAATGTCCGTTTTGTTTGGAGCGTTTGTGCAGGTCGGCGTCGATTACACTTTCGGACTCCTCGTCATGTAATACATCATCAATAACTTTCGTAGGAGTCGGCTTCAACATAACCCATGTATTCCGTGCCTGTGTGTCGGCCTTCTTATGCCTGACATAGCGTTGTAC
>CAXTWV010000043.1:0-6845 GCA_964248005.1 uncultured Ktedonobacteraceae bacterium
ACTTGCGAGACAAGGACAGGAACATAGCGAGCAGTTCGCTATACAACATATGTAGTAGCGAACTGTTCCAAGCAGCTAATCTTGAGTAGGGGAATCGTCCGAATGTGGGACCTATCGGTCTTGGTTATTTGCTTTTCTCCTGCTCAAGCACATTCATGACATGAGCGACGGTCTCTTGAAGGCGATTGTGTACCGCATTGGCAGCACAAATCGGATCGTTCGCTTGGCAAGCGGCAATGAATCTCGCGATGTTCCTTGTCGAGAGAAGGCTTAACTTCTTTCAAGTTTCTTGTTTGCTAATCTATTTTGGAGAAGGATAACGACTAATAGGAATACACCACGCACAACATCCTGCCAGAATGGACTCAGTGTTATACCAGCACCACTCAGGAAGTTCAGAATATTCAGGATAAAGCCTAGCAGTAGTACACCAATTAAAGTTCCAAAGACTGATCCCTCACCTCCAGAGATCAATGTACCACCAACTACAACAGATGCTATCGCGGAGAGTTCATAGCCAACAGCAAGATTGCCCGAACCTGTAAACGTTTGAATGGCGATAAACAAGCCTGCAAGTCCTGCTAATGTACCACTGAGCGCGTATGCTCCTAGTAATGTACGATTGACACGAATACCAAGCAAGCGTGCTGCCTCTTCATTCCCTCCAATAGCTAGCAGGTGGCGGGCAAACCGCGAATAATTGAGGACGACGATACCAATTGCAAATGCCAGGATCAGCACGATCACAGGGTTAGGAATGCCGAAGACATCACCATTTCCAAAACCCAACAGGTCACTATTCGTAACGGTAACATTATGTTCGTTTGAAAAGTACAAGGCCAGCCCACGCACGCCCAGGAGGGTCGCCAACGTAGCAACAAATGGAGGAATGTGCATTTGCGTAATGACAAATCCATTAAAGAGTCCTACGGCTAGCCCCGTCAGAACGGCAGCTAGAATTGCAGCCCACATACCATGAGGACTGGCAAGAGCTACTACAACCGACGAGAGCGCAATCGTTGAACCTACCGAAAGATCGATACCACCTGTAATAATGACAAAGGTCATGCCAAGCGCGATCAGACCAATGGGGACATTAGAGACAATCACATTATCCAGAATATTGTACTGTGACAGGAAGCCATTGAAGCTGAGCGAGCTAACCACTAACACCACGATGAGAGCAATCAACGCACCTTGTCGTCGGACAATACTTCCAACTGTGGCCCAAACGTTGCTCGCCTGTATCGAGCTTCTAGCTTTAGGTGTAGAGACGTGTGCCATACGTAATTTCTCTCCTAGGAAGATTTGCGCTGCGTCTGTAGATAGACAGCGAGAATAATAAGCAGAGCCTCTACGACCCTGGAAATATCCGCGGACACGTTATTTGCGGTCAAAGTAGAGGTTAACAACTGGATAAACACCGCTCCAATAAAAGTGCCGACAATGTTGGCCTGCCCACCAAGCAGCGAAGAGCCTCCAACAGCAACAGCAGCAATAGCGTTCAGTTCCATACCTAGACCGATACCGCCAGGGTCGGCGGAAGAATTATTCGAGATGTAGAACACACCGGCTATGCCTGCTAAAAAGCCGAGAATAATATATACAGCTAATTTTACACGCGCTACAGGAATACCAGCGAGACGAGCAGCAGGCTCATTACCACCTGTTGCTACTACCTGACGACCAAAGATTGTACTGCGCACAAGCCAAATGAAGAAAATGACAATAATCGCCATGACAACTACCTGAAAGGGAATACCCAGGACCGCGCCACCACCAATGAAGCGAAATGCCGGATTTGAGAAGTCAACGACACCATTGACCAAAACCTCAGCAATGCCACGTCCAGCAATATAGAGGATGAGTGTCGCGACAATTGGTTGGATGCGGAAGGCCGTCACGAGTACACCGTTAAAAAGACCACAGAGCACGGCAATGAGAAGAGCGGCAAGAATTGCCACGATATAAGAAACGGGTCCAGTCAAGGAAAAAAGCCTGCCCACAACGATAAGAGCCGCGACGGAACCTGCAATCGACATCACAGCACCCACCGAGAGGTCGATGCCACCGGTTGCGATTACCAGCGTCATGCCCATAGCCAGAATTACTGTTATCGCAACTTGATACAAGTTGTTAGTAAGCGTCTCCGCGGAGAGAAAGTGAGGAGTAATAAAAATATTGAAGATAATGAGCAGAATCAGAGCACTAAGCGTTCCGAAAGTCTGCCCATATCCACGCAATCGACTCAGTGTAAACGGCTCTCGGACCACTACTGGAACGGGAGGAGACGTTGCAACGTCATCGTTAATCTTTGCCATAAGATACCTCACCAGTACTATCTACTTTTGTCAGTTGTATAGAGTTGTTGTCTGGCTGAAATTCACCAAGTACCTCTTCATCAGTCCCTTGCGCCATCGCGACCATGACTGCATCCTGGCTGATCTGCTCATGGGGAATATCAGACACCGTTTTGCCATCACGCAACACCACGATACGATCACTCCCTTCAGTTAATTCTTCCAGGTCCGACGAAATCATCACGACACCCACACCATCCTCAGCTAGCTCTTCAATAATGCTTTGAATTTCAGCACGCGCACCCACGTCGATGCCACGTGTTGGTTCATCGAGGATTAATATTTGTGGGTTCAAACAGAGCCAACGTGCCAGCAGAACCTTTTGCTGGTTTCCACCAGAGAGTTCGCGAATTTTTTGCTCTGGCCCTGATGTCTTAATACCCATGCGACGAATAAACTGATCGACGATTTGCCTCTGCTTTGAACGTGAAACAATTCCATAGCGCGAGAAGAGGGGTAACGCGGCAAGAGTGAGGTTGTCGCGAACGGAAAGATGCGGAATAATACCCTCTGCTTTACGATCCTCTGAACAGAAACCGATGTGCGAGCGAATTGCATCACTTGGCGAACGGAAACGTACAGGTTTGCCTGCGACATCTACCTGACCGCCCTCAAGCTTGTCAGCACCAAAGATAGCACGGGCAAACTCACTGCGACCAGAGCCAAGCAAACCAGCCAACCCAACAATCTCTCCTGACTGCAACTTCAGACTCGCGTCCCGCAATTTATGACCATATCGTAGATCGTGTGCTTCCAGCAGAGTCTTATCCTGGGTATGATGTTTGTTGGCATCAAAGTTCGTCTGCCCACTGCGCTGCACATCGCCCCGCTCTTTACCAAGCATCGTCGCTACCAGCTCTACACGCGTAATCTTATTCATATCACGTGCATCAACGGTGCGACCATCGCGCATAATCGTTACACGATCACAAATCTCGAATAGCTCATCAAGACGATGCCCAACGAACATGACCGAAACGCCATCGGACTTCAACTGACGGATAATTGAGAAGAGTACTTGCACCTCTTGCTCATTAAGCGAAGAGGTTGGCTCATCCATGACGACGAGTTTACTTTTAAATGATACGGCTCTAGCAATCGCGACCATCTGCTGAATCGCAATATTGTAGGTTCTCAACGGCTTGCGTACATCAATTGAAATCGAGATACGTTCAAGCAATTTACTACTCTCAGCATGAATCTTGGGCCAATCAATAAAGCCAAAGCGACGCGGCTCTCGACCCAAAAAAATATTTTCGGCAACTGACCGAAATGGAATCAGATTAATTTCCTGATAAATGGTACTAATACCGTTATTTTGTGCCTGTTGAGGAGAACTAAAATCAATTGGGTTGCCATCAAAAAGAATAGTGCCGTTATCCCGATGGTATGCACCTGTAAGGACCTTGATTAACGTAGATTTACCAGCACCATTTTGCCCAACGAGAGCATGAATTTCACTCCGCTGGATGGTAAGGTTGGCATCTACAAGTGCCTGAACACCTGGGAAGCTTTTTTTAACATGCTCGACCAGAAGCAATGGGCTGATTTGCGACATCCAGAACCTCTTTCAACATACCCAATGGTCAGAGATGCCTTTCGACACTTCTGACCATCTTGGACTAAACTTCACCTGGTAAAAGGTTCTTTTAGAAACCGTTCACAAGGTTTGCCTGAGCATTGTCCTTTGTATACGTCATATCTGGTTGAACGACCCATGTAGGCACGGATTTGCCACCAGCGTAGTCAGCAATTGACTGATAGGTGAGTGCGCCCAACCGTGGATTGGATGTCACCGAAACCAGTTGCTCACCTGCAATGATCGACTGTAGGCCAGCGGTCTCACCATCAATCGAACCGACAAGCACGTCTTTGCCGGGTGTTTTACCTGCTGCCTTCAAAGCTGCAATAGCACCCTGACACTCTTCGTCATTGGCACAGTAGACGACATTTACATCAGGATGTGCCTGGAGAAGTGTCTGCATCTTCTGGCGAGCAGTATCACGGTCAAAGTTGGCATCTTGAGAAGCAACGATCTGCATACCTGGCTGACTCTTGATTGCATCGTCGAAACCCTTTTTACGCAGGATCGCAGGAGTAGCACCTGATGTGCCCTCTAACTCAATGATCTTTGCTTTACCATTTGTGGCCTTGATTAATGCAGCTGCAACAAGCTGAGCCTGTTTCACGAAGTCAGAACCAACGAAGGTAACATAGTCTTGACCAGGCTTCGCTAGCGAATGATCTGCATCACGATCAACGAGAAAGACGGGGATACAAGCTTTTTTAGCAGCCAGGATCGCGGAGACTTCACCTGTCTCAGTCAAAGGAGCAACGATCAGCACATCAACCTTCTGTGAGATCAAAGATTGGATGTCTGAAACCTGTTTCGCATCCTGACCACCTGCATCGGTCATGACAAAGGCGTCTTTAGCAGCACTGGCACCATCAGACATACTCTTGTTCTCAGCCAGACGCCAGGGACTGTTACTGATGTTTTGCGAA
This sequence comes from uncultured Ktedonobacteraceae bacterium, assembly GCA_964248005.1. GTDB lineage: Bacteria > Chloroflexota > Ktedonobacteria > Ktedonobacterales > Ktedonobacteraceae > JBBQVS01. Next base: position 4,866 of record CAXTWV010000043.1, read on the forward strand.
AAACCAACCTTGAGACCGGTTGCTTTAGACAATTTGGGAGGAGATGCACAGGAAGTACTACCGCTAGTAGTACCACCACTCGTGCCACCAGTAGTACTAGTAGTACCACCACATGCGGCTAGGAGTAGGCTACCCAGCATAATGATGAAGAGTGCTAATGTGTTCAAATGAAAGAGCTTGGTAAGCTTCATTGTAAAATACCCTCCGTGGAAAAATTACAGGGCGCGAAGCCATCTCGCGCGACTCGACAAACGCAACGCTACATTTGTACGGAAAACAAGTAATCCTACTTGGGGCGATGATAATTACTGCTGTATGAAGGTCGGTATCCTCCTTTCGCTTGTCTTTTCAACCTACACGAAATGCTGTACATATACAATTCAATGCTACATATATCTGTAGCTCTATGATGGATGTGGAGTGTGTTTTATCGCTTTACACATACGGTTTTTACACATGCTTGCTTCAAAAACGTGGACATCTCGTGGGTTTGTTTCGTCAAATCCCTAACTGAATATGTATAGTGTAGTGAATAAGCACAAGAATGTCAAGTATCTACGCGAGCAAATAGTGTTTTCTAAGAAATACGCTTTGTTTTTCCGAAAAAATACATATATCAGTTCGCTTTGCTTTACATTCTTCCTAACCGATTAGGATAAATATAAAGTATAAGACAGCCATTTGTCAAGTAGGAGACGGAGAGAAAAACGTGATTACAGAAAAAATCATAGCAAAGTAAATACATACGCATGGTACTACGGTATCGAAAGATAAAAACTCACACAAATTCGACAACACTCAGCAGCAATTGACTTTTTGCTAGTACATCCTTTATACTACTTCGTATTAGTTCGTAAAAGCACGAAGGAAAGCATTTCGTGTCTATTTGTTGTAAGCGTGAATGTTTAGTACACAAGTGAGTTGTGAACGTATGGCGGGAAAAGTGTTATTTCTTGATCTCAGTAACGATAGCGAAAAGGCTCTCGCACTATTAAAAGCTCTTAGTTCTGAAACTCGGCTAGCGATTCTTGACTATTTGAGAGATCGACCAGTCAATGTCAACGATATTGCCGTTGCGCTTCAAATCGCGCCGTCATCGGCAACAACACATATTCAGATATTGGAGAAAGCTGAACTGATCCGCACTGAAATCATTCCAGCCACGCATGGTTTACAAAAGCTTTGTGCGCGTACCTATGATAGTATTCATATTCGCTTAGAGGATAATGACGTGGATGTACACACTTCGTTCAGCGTCAATATGCCAATCGGACAATTTTACGATTTTGAGGTTCACCCGACCTGTGGTTTAGCTACAGAGTCGGGACTCATTGGTTTGCTGGACTCGCCTGCAACATTTTACGAACCCACCCATGTTTTTGCACAACTGCTCTGGTTTCGCTATGGCTATGTCTCCTATCGCTTTCCCAACCACCTTCCATCAGGGGCACAACCAACGAGACTTGATCTCAGTGCGGAAATGTGTTCAGAAGCTCCACTCCATCACCTCGATTGGCCTTCTGACATTACGATGTGGGTAAACGGTATCGAAATTGGTACCTGGACAAGTCCAGCCGATTTTGGCGGTGAACGTGGCTTACTGACTCCCCAATGGTGGGAGATAAAAGACAGCCAATATGGACTACTGAAGCGTTGGTCAGTTGCGCATGATGGTAGTTATGTCGATGGCAGAATGATTAGCGCAGTACGAATACAAGACCTACGACTGGACGAAAAGCCGTTTATCGAGGTGCGTCTTGGTGTCAAACAAGACGCGCAAAACGTGGGGGGCATGAACATATTTGGTGAAAAGTTTGGTAACTACCCCCAACCTATCGTCCTCAAAGTAGATTTTGTACACCCAGCACGTAAACAAGAACGTGCAGTATTACAAAAGATGCCTCTTGAACTATAAAAGAGGAAACATAGATAATGCATCTTGACATCCCACACCACATCCTGCCATAATCGCATCTGTAT
>CAXTWV010000043.1:6945-21447 GCA_964248005.1 uncultured Ktedonobacteraceae bacterium
CCAGGAGGAGTTAGAGCAAGATATCCGCTCGACTGGCTTTTATCACAACAAGGCCAAAAATATTCGGGCCACCGCGCAACGTATCATCACCGAGTTTGGCAGCGAGGTCCCACATACGATGCCGGAGCTATTGAGTCTCGCGGGCGTTGCGCGTAAAACAGCAAATGTTGTGCTTGGCTACGCCTTCGGTATCGAGGTAGGAGTCGTCGTTGATACACATGTTGGACGGCTCTCTCGTCGCCTTGGATGGACGAAAAACGATGATGCGGTAAAGGTTGAGCAAGACCTTATGCGCATCATTCCAGAGCAAGAATGGCTCAATATTTCACATCTACTGATTTTTCACGGTCGCTCAATCTGCGATGCACGCAAACCACTCTGTGAGCAGTGTACGCTAGCGCATCTCTGTCCATCTGCATTTGTAGCAAAGTTGGGGAAAGGATAGGCTACACGCGTACCCATAATGCTCCTGGCAATATCTTCGCATCGAATGTTGACGCGCTCGTCGTCTCACCATCCATCTGAATGTTGACTGGAAAGCGGCTTTCTATATGTACCGTTTTCGCACGATAGAAGGTGACTTCAGGCAAGTTGGAATGTTCCCCTTTTTGCACGACGGGTAGGAGCCGCAAAGCTCGAAGCAATGGCGTGTAGTTAATTGTGCATATGTCAAAGATACCATCGGTATGATCGGCGGTAGGATTGATACGGAAGCCAGCCCCATAGGTGGGACCATTCGTTACCGCCATCAAGACATAGTGTGTCTCTTTCTGCTGTGCTTGAGTAGTATCGGCATCAAGATTAAAGGTGAGCCACGGACATTTATTGTAGCCAAACAAAAGCTGACGCACCGTCGAAGTATAGTAAAGGCGTTCGCCACTCATTAGTGGATATTTTTTCAACCAACTCGCGGTTACTGCGATATCAGCATCCAGCCCAACGCTGAACGAGTTGGCGAAGTATTTTCCATTGACGATGCCTGCGTCAGAATCAATAAGCTGTCCATTAAACGCTCGCTCGACAGCCGCTACCGGATCACGAGGAAGCTTGAGTGTGTTCCACGCGTAGTCATTCCCTGAACCCGCAGGAATAATACCTAGTGGTACGCGCCTTCCCGATGAAAGAATACCATTGACCGCTTCATGCAACGAACCATCACCACCTACAATAATCACAGGACGACCTTCTTGTGCCGCAAGCAGAGCGCGTTCCTGGGCCTCGCCTGCTCGTGTCGTCTCAACATACTCGGTTGGTTGTTCTCCCTGCTCACCACTCAGGCGATTACGAATGAGGGTACGATGGAAATTCATGTCGCCACGATTGGCTGTGGGGTTGAGAATGACGATGGGGCTACTGACAGACACCGGTGTCTCCATACTTGACGCTCCTTCGCTCCGTGGAATTGTTGTACTAAATTGTACCATGTAAAGGGATAGGTCTGTAGGGACCGATTCATCGCGTCCTTGTCGGCGAGCGAAAAGGCCAAGAGGACGCAATGAATTGGTCCCTACAGATATCTTTATGTGTCTTTCCTCTATCGTAGTTCGTGTCTACAATAGAAAACTTTTATACAATTCTCCTTCTAACCATCCAGTCTGGAGGATTTTCTTATGGAAACGCTACTCGTATACGGCCTTGTGGTTGTGTTCTTTATCTTATTGATACCCGTTATCTATTTTCTTATGCAAGACCCTATCGCTAATACAGACCAGGCACCAGCAAAGACACAAAAGACGCGCTCTCCTTTCAAAATACAGCCTGAGAAAACAGTTGCGTATGGTATTCTCGCTGCACTCTTCGCTCTTATGTGTGTGCTTACAGTTCTTGACCATAGGACCAAAACATAGTTTGTAAAAAGCAAAAACGAGGTTATAGTACAAGATACATGTCTTGTACTATAACCTCGTTTTTGCTTTTTTTAAGACTTTTTACAAATACGTCTTGTACCTATTGATTTTTGTCACTTTATAAGGTAATGTTGATTATGTACACACTTTTACTAAATAGTGTGTAGAGAAAAGTATCTCTGGTGGATACTTACCATAACTCCGTTTCATTCAATGTTGCAAAACAACGGAGTAGTCCTGTATTCCAATAAACGCGTGCAACACCGAAAGATGCATATGGAACACGTCCAAATTTCGGAGATGCACCGTAGAAAGAGGAGGCACAACAACTATTGTAAGAACAGCAGAAGATGTATCCTTAGCCAAAAGATCTTACACCAACCTGACGCAAGACCATGCAGACAAGGAGCACCGCTATGCAAAAGGTATCCCTTCGTAAAGTGAAGACCCCTGTTGGTTATACACAAGATACTGACGAGGAAATCTTACACTTTTCTTTACAAGGCTTACTCCCAGCAGGACACACGCTCGCCTTAAACACGACACTTGGTACCCTCTCGCATCTCGCCTACATTCAAGATCTCCCACGCATGATTCTGGAACAGCAATTCACCACGAGTGAAATTTGTGTTCTTATGCCATTACTTGAAGCGCATCCCTACTACTGTCCCTATGAAGTGTTGCTCGCAAGCTTTAACAATGGGCGCATCACAGAAACGGCTGTCGCTCGTTGCCGTGAACGCTTACAAGAAGCGCAGGAAGCAGGAGTATGGGATCAGGAGATGCGACCCGTCCGTAACGTTCTTTCTCGCACACGTCTCAAAACACGTACCTTCGGCATAGAAATTTCTTCTATCCTCGAAACAGGCTACATTTTGATGTACGTCTCGCAGAGGCGACAGCCTCATACGGACGTGTAACAGACAGAGCATCGCACAATAAAGGGACGCAATAAATTGGTCCCTACGAAACCTACTCGCCGTAAGGCACCCAGATATTCTTTACCTGTGTGGCCTCACGCAGAAATTCCTGTCCTTCGCCCTGTGTAGCATCGAGCCAATCGCGCTCATGACCATTGCTAACCCAGGTACGCTTCATATTGCCTGCCGAGGCAAACTCTACATGTTTTGACCCTTCAGCAGAGCCAAAGTACCACATCGTATCAACATCGTCATGCTCCACGAGAACTTGGCTCAAGACATCGCGTTCACCTGTAACAATATTGACGACTCCAGCAGGAAGGTCTGACGTTTCAAACACTTGATAACAGTCGGTTGCACTCAGTGAGTACTGTTGCGATGGCACGACAACAACGGTGTCGCCCATAGCAATCGCAGGAGCAATAAGCGAGACAAACCCTAATAATGGATAGGCATCAGGGCAAGTCATACCAACTACGCCCATCGGTTCATGCATTGCCAGGACCACTCCACGCATAGGAGGTCGATGTACAACGCCTTCAAACTTATCCGCCCAAGCTGCATAACTAAACAGGCGCGAAAGTGTGGCCCGTACCTCTTCTAAAGCATCGTTGTGTGTACGACCAGTCTGTTGTACAATTCTATGAGCAAACTCATCTTCACGACTCGCCAAATTCTCAGCAATATAGTAAAGAATTTGCGCACGCGTATGCGTTGTACCTGCTGACCAACCCCTCGCAGCATGGGCTGCCTCTACCGCATTACGAATATCCTTTCGATTACCCTCACCTACTTCTCCGATACGCTGCCCACGTACATTGTACACATCTCTGCTATAGCCAGAGTCTGGACGTACCTGCTTGCCACCAATAAACAGCTTTGGCGTGCGATCAATCGCTGGCAGAGAGAAAGAAGTTCCATTACTTGCATGTCCATCGTTCCCTACTTCCGTATCATATTCTGTGGCTATAAGAATATTTTCAGGTGTACGATTGGTAGCTTCCGTCTTCCACGTTGGACGCACGTACTCATATAGTCCCTCTTTGCCACCTTCACGTCCAAAGCCACTTTCACGATAGCCCCCAAAGCCACTCGAAGCGTCGAACATGTTGGTGCAGTTAATCCAGACGGAACCTGCTTTGATTCTTGGTGCAATATCAAGCGCGAGGTTAATGTTGTCGCTCCATACACTTGCCGCAAGTCCATAACGCGTGTTATTCGCCAATGCCACCGCCTCTTCTGGTGTACGGAACGTCATTGACACCAAGACAGGGCCAAATATCTCAACCTGTGCAATCGTACTTGCGGGTGAGACGTTTGTGAATAGTGTAGGCGGAAAGAAGGCTCCTTCGGTAGGACATGCCCAGGACGGTTGCCATTTCTGCGCTCCCTCTACAACACCCTGCTCAACTAATCGCTGAATCTCTTGCAATTGTGCCGAGGAAACAATCGCTCCCATATCAACCGCTTTATCAAGCGGATCACCTAGACGCAATTTTTCCATCCGCGCACGCAACTTACGAATAAGTGATTGCTCAATGTTCTCCTGTACAAGGAGGCGTGAACCAGCACAGCATACCTGTCCCTGATTGAACCAGATTGCATCGACAACACCTTCGACAACGCTATCCAGATCGGCATCATCAAACACCACAAACGGTGATTTCCCCCCAAGCTCAAGTGAGAGCTTTTTGCCTGAACCAGCCGTTGCGCGTCGAATACTGCGCCCGACATCCGTTGAACCCGTAAACGCGATCTTGTTTACGTCTGGATGACGCACCAGTGCTTCGCCTACCTGTGAAGCCTCGCCAGTAACGATATTTACTACTCCAGGTGGTAAGCCAATCTCTTGCACAATCTCAGCAAACTTGAGTGCGGTCAGCGATGTGTAACGTGCAGGCTTCAGCACAACCGTATTACCCATTGCAAGGGCAGGAGCAATCTTCCAGGCTAACATAAGCAAAGGAAAGTTCCAGGGGATAATCTGCCCAACAACGCCGAGAGGTGAATACCCCGCAAGTTCAGAAGACATCAACTGTGCCCAGCCTGCATGATAATAAAAGTGTCGTGCCACCAGTGGAATGTCCAGATCGCGCGTCTCACGAATAGGCTTGCCATTATCCAACGTTTCCAATACCGCGAGTAACCGTGCATGTTTTTGAATTTGACGCGCAAGAGCATACAGATAACGTGCGCGTGCGTGTCCTGGTAGTGTACTCCACGTCTCAAACGCTGTACGCGCCGCCGCAACAGCAGCATCGACATCCGCACTATTACCAGCCGCAACTCGTGTCAATGATTTTCCAGTAGCAGGATTGACACTCTCAAGATAGTGACCACTCCTGGGTTTGACCCATTCGTTATTGATAAAAAGGCCAAAGGGCTGATGTTCTTTTATCCACGCCAAAGCGGGTGAAGACGCCTCTGGTGCAGGCCCGTATTCCATTGTCTCAAAGATATCCATAACACTCATACTTTTTCTCTCCTACACCATCGGGTTGTGATTAGCGGCTGCGTAGCGACCTGTCACGAAGTATGCCAGTTGTCGCTCGATGTCAGAAAGCAAACCACTTGCTCCAATGCGGAATAGCGTGTTGCTCAACCACTCGTTCCCTAGTTCTTCCTTCATTAACATCAACCAGTCAAGTGAGGCTTTCGCACTCCGAATCCCACCCGCAGGCTTAAAACCTACTTTATAGCCTGTCTGCTCATGGTAGTCACGGATAGCTCGTACCATCACTAAACCTACGGGAAGCGTTGCGTTAACAGGTTCCTTGCCAGTTGATGTTTTGATAAAATCAGCACCCGCCATCATACATACAAGGCTTGCCATACCTACATTCCGTAATGTAGCCAGTTCGTGTGTCGCCAGAATCGTCTTCATATGCGCTTCGCCACATGCCGCACGAAACGCTTTCACCTCGTCATATAACGCTTGCCAATTCCCTGTCAGCACATGAGCACGAGAAATCACGATATCAATTTCCGCCGCGCCCGCCTTCACCGATGCCTCAATCTCGCCTATCTTCTGCTCCATCGGATTTTGACCCGCAGGAAAACCTGTAGAGACAGCCGCCACAGGAACGTCCGACCCACGTAATGCGTCAACGGCTATAGGAACAAGGTTATGATACACACATACAGCACCTGCTTTTAGTGGGTACTCGCCCATACCCAACGCTTCCATCAGTTCGTGACGTACAGGTTGCCGCGCCTTCGCGCATAGCCGCACAACATTTCCAGGTGTGTCATCACCTGCCAACGTTGTGAGGTCGATGCAAGTAATAGCACGCAAAAGCCATGCCGCCTGCCACTCTTTCTTGACGGTTCGGCGTGTCGGTAGCGTTGCGGCACGTCGCTCAACGGCACTACGGTTAATTTGCACTTCACGTACCCAATCCATATTGAGGGGCATTCCTGGGTTACGTATGAGTGAGGAAGCAATAAATTGTTCCTCTACATGTTCTTGCTCTGCCCGATGTTGAGTGGTGGTCATGTGTTTTCCTTTTGTTCTATATACAAGATACTAACGGTATATATCGTTGTGATCTGCCTCAGTAGGTCCTTCAAATATCCCGATCATATCCGCAAATGGATCTCTGAGTTCTTTAACGCCTTCCCAAGCAAGAAACTGATCGATTGCTTTGCTCAAAATTTCTGCTTCTGTTGTTCCCTGACGCTGAGCGAGTTGCTTTACCGCTTCATCTTGTTCTGGCGTAATATACATTTGTTTAGAAATCAGTTCCATACGCACCTCTACATAACTGTTCGTTCCCTTTATCTTCATCTTTTCACAAAGGATTGTCAAGCAATATCAATGGGCAAGACAAACATGACACAAGATGTCATCTATGCTCGTGTACAATAATCATTGTACCTGTTATGGGAGAAATATTTTAGTGAAACAAGGAGGGAACCGTGAAATTTGGATTTGTCATTCCCGGTGGTGATGTTGAAACGCTTCTCGAAGTAGCTCAGGAGATTGAAGTGTTCGGATGGGATGGCGTCTTTGTGGCAGATGGTATATATGGAACTGATCCCTGGATTGCACTCGCTGCCATTGCGGTACGCACGAGCCGTGTACGTATTGGCACACTCCTAACTCCTGTATCACGTCGTCGCCCCTGGAAGTTGGCAAGTGAGACAGCAACCTTAGATCGTCTCTCTCATGGACGAGTCATTCTGCCAGTTGGTTTAGGAGCCATTGATACAGGATTTGACAAGGTAGGGGAACAAACAGACCGCAAAGTTCGGGCGCAATTGCTTGATGAAAGCCTAGAAATAGTGACACATTTTTGGAGCGGACAGCCATTTCACTATCAGGGGACTCACTATCATGTCAACTGGGACGTAGATTGGTCCTACACACCCGTTCAGACACCAAGAATTCCTATCTGGGTCGTTGGTGCATGGCCTAGAGAACGTTCTATGTTACGTGCATTACGCTACGATGGGCTTCTCGCAGTCAAGATGCAGTCAGATGGCTCGTTCACCACTACTACCCCAAGTGATATTCAAGCTATCAAACAGTTCGTTGATACAAAGCGTTCTGAGAAGACTCCTTTTGATATCATAGTTGAAGGCGTAACACCTCTCAATGCACCTGAGCAAGCCAATTCCATCGTTTCCTCATTTGCTGAGGTAGGTGCGACATGGTGGATTGAGTCCATGTGGGACGCTCCTGGAGGATTGGATGCTGTGCGTGCGCGTATTAAGCAAGGACCACCACATTTGTAAAGAGAAGCCAACTACAGCAATTATAGTAGCTCTTACATCGGGAATATAGGAAATCAGTCCCTTATGGAACGGAATCGCACAAGGGAGATGGCGTGCATCAATGACCTCTCCATTGACCTGAATCATCCAGGCCATGAGGTTGTTATCGATCATTGATGGAAGTGTCCAATTTGGGTCCATCTGATACATATCCAGGAGGTCGCTACCTTCTCTTCTTTTTACCAGGATTGCCTAATCTACCAATTTGAGGAGGCCCTGCTTGCGCTTTTAGTAAATTGAGGGTCTGACGGAACATATAGACGACCTCTAGGTCGGGTGCTAGACGTTCTGCCTTTTCCAGATAGTGTTCCGCACGGCGATAGTCTTTGGCTTCCATATATATCGAAGTCAAGTACACATAGAGAACAGCCGCATTGGGATGAACCCTCAGACCTTCTTCAAGTATCTCTATAGCTTTTGCACTCTGCTCATGTCCTCCATACATATGAGCAAGTGCAGCATAAAGCTCTGAATCATCAGGGTCTAACTCCATGGCGTGCCTATAGTGCGTCTCCGCCTCATCGAGATTCCCAAGATGGTCATAGGCATCAGCAAGGTCTGCCCAAGAGTCAGAGAGGTCTGGTTCAAGCTCAGTAACACGCTGATAATGGAACAACGCGTCTTCGTATTGCTCTCGTTTTGTAGCAATCTCGCCCAGATGCATCTCGGCCTGCGCCTCCTGAGAGGAATCAGAGGTCAAAGCTTTTGCCTGTAGCAGATGCGCCTCTGCCTCATCAAGACGATCCTCCTCAATAAGCGATTCCGAGAGAGAAACATGTGCCTCAAAACTATCCTCAATTGTCAGACTCTCTTCCAATGCCTTCTCTGCAAGGTCCTGGATGTGTTCGGCCTGTTCAGTATTTCCTACGTCACGATATTGCTTAGCCAGTTGCTGTTGCACCTCTGCGACCCTACGCAAGAAGGTCCCACGCTGCTCTTCAAAACGATGTGCGCGTTCCTCCATATAAACAAGACAACGCTCAAGCTGAGTCACCAATATCATGCGCCCAGCAGCTTCTTCATACAAGATAGGGTCAAGCGGTAGTTTCTTGATGAGCGCATCACTATATCCTACAGACCGCATCAAACGCCAGTAAATTTCTTCTGTATAGCGTACTAGGTCTTCCTCTTTGGCTCGCTGTATGTCAGACGGCTTGTGCTTTTTGCCAAAATCTTCAATATACTTGTCAATATCGCGAATTCTCTTCTGCAGTTCCTCAACGGTTAAGCCCTGCGCATTGATGGCCTCATCGCTCATGCTCTCAATACGCCACGCCCCCTCTTCCTGAACCAATGTATACGTTGCCCAAAACCAGTGCCGATGTGTTCCCTCATAGACGGCAGTTGCACCAGGAAGCTCTGGCAGCTGTATGCCAGAAGCTACATCTTCTACTTCTGCGGACCAGAATGCCTCAATCTCCTTGCGATCTCCAAAGGAGCGAGGCTTTGCGAACGGTAGCCACAACCCAGATTTCTGCTGCTCACGCTCATGAACTATCCCTGGTTCCAAACCGCTAGGGTCAACCTCTTCTGCCCATTCTTCTCGGCGTTCAACCCACGCCTCTTGTGAGAGTCCCTCGCGTAAAGGGCTTTCTTTCGTCAATATGTTGTAAGCTCTCTCGTAGTCAGCCTCTTCAAACAATACATTGACGAAGTGTGCAACGACTTGCGGTGGTTCTAAGCTCTGTAAATCAAGGTCCTCATCATCCTCATCAAGATCATAGTATCCTGTATCGTCGAGAGCGACATCCTCATTGAGATCGGGAACCTCTAGTATCAGACGATTGACGAGCGAGATGTTATTACGATAGTCTTTATGAGGAGTCGTGCCATGTTGCTTGTTACTAGCCAGAGCATCAAGAAGCAAGCGACGCCCTTGTGCAAGTGAACACGCCTTCACCTTGACATCAGGTATTGTGTCTGACATAGTATCAATAAGTTTCTCAGCATTCCTTCTGCTACCCACATTCGTGAAGAAATCTTTGACGCCATCATGCCAGAAATCAAGCAGAAAACTGAGTACACGTATCTCATCATTGCCCTGCTCCCAGCACAGCAATAATTGTACCTCGCCAAGACTGCGAGAATCAGTAACCATGCCTTTCCAGAAGCGCAGAGGAGCGGTTGGCAGAGAAGATACTAGAGGTTTAGGCACCGTAGGTTTCCACTGTGGATAAATGCCTACACCTTCAAGTTGTATCAGCGCACGACGTGCCTCTTTACGCACCTCTTTCAGAGGACTCAATTCATTGATAGCGGTCAGGACATCGGCAACATCGGTATGACGCTCTTTCGCTAATGCTTTGAGGAGAGCAATCTGAACACGCTCCGGCAGAGTGTTAATTTCACTGAGTACGGCCTCCGCCTGCTTCTGATCAGTACTTTCACGCAAACTATTCGCCAACTGGTGATAGTGCTCAAGTATAGGTTTTGCCTGTATGCTATCTTCCTGCGAAACAGAAATTTTCGTGTTCTTTTTCTTTGCCATAATCTGCTCTCCCTCCTGCCATCAAAGTGACGAGTTATGTGCTCCCAAATATGGGCTATATTATACCTTTTTCAGTAACGTTACACAACCTATGCATTAGAAAGCACTCAACTACTTTATCTAAAGCACTCAAGGCATAGCACAAAGTTGAGATATTCAGTATTCTAGCAAATAGAAGTTTAGCAAACTTTGTATACTAAAGTAAAGGAATATCTCAGCAATGAAAACACTCTTCTCTATACTCAAAACTACATTCAAATACTGGCTTCTGGTTGCCGTTGTCATTGTTGGCTTTTATTTTTCTCTGTATGCGGTAGTACAGCAAGTTCTTCGGCAGGGGGCCGATGATCCACAAATTCAGATGGCAGAGGATGCGGCTACAAAGCTTGCTGCAGGACAATCGGTTCAAGGTATCGTACCGGTCGAGAAGGTTGATATTGCCACAAGTATCGCGCCATATATGATTATCTTTAACGCGAATGGGACTCCTATTGCTTCATCAGCCCAACTTAACGGTCAGACACCTTCTATTCCCTCTGGCGTCTTTGACTCTGTACGCAAGAATGGCGAGGATAGAATTACCTGGCAACCCCAGGATGGTGTTAGAAGTGCAGTGATTGTGACGCAATTCAAAGGGTCAAGTACAGGTTTTGTACTGGCTGGGAGATCTCTACGTGAGGTTGAGAAGCGTGAAGACAATCTTTTGCAGTTACTCAACGTTGGCTGGATTGGTATGCTAATCATTACTTTACCCATAACGGCATTTGTGTTTAGAAAGCCGCTGCGCTACTGACATATAGTTGTCACTCATACTGGATATACTGTTGGTGTGAAAGAAATCAAGTGTCCCTGATAGAATGTTCCTCAGCTTTGAAAGGAAGAAATACTCATGGCAAAACTTCTCGGACCCGATTTTATCAGCTTGCAGGTACGTAACCTCTCAGCCTCGCGTGCGTTCTACACAGAAATGTTGGGCTTCACTATCGATTCGCGCTTCGACACTCCCGATTTTGTCCTTTTTGCTTCCAGCACAATCCCTTTTGCTCTCAGCGAAGCAAAAGTGAACTTGGATGAGGTTGCACAACCAGGATTGGGGGTAACGCTCTGGATCGACTGCGATCATGTCAATGAGTTGCATACCAAATTAGAAGCAGCTAAAGTAACCATCATAACATCACCCTATGATGGTCCGTTTGGTCGTACCTTTGTCTTTGCTGACCCAGATGGGTACCGTATCACCGTCAATGAGAACCCCTGGGAGCGGTTCCCTTTAGGCGGCAGAACCCAAAGTTAAAGAGCACTGTATATTCATCTATCAACCCATTGCGCCCACGTCTCAGCGTTGGTAGCTAACGCACGCAAGGTCGAAAGTGTACGTGTTGTCTCATGCACACCAAGCTGGCGTTCCTCTTCGCTATTAACTGACTCTCCTAGCGAACGATGCATGTTGAAAAGCAACCAGCCGAGCCAGTTACCGATAACACCATGTAGAGCGACAATGCCAGGGTCGTGTATGACACCACCTACTGTGATATAACCTTCGAGTAGCGAGTGAAAACTCTCTTCTCGTGGAGGTTGCACGTTTTGCCCACTCCAGTAAAGTGCAGCCCCGACAACATCCATCGTAGGATTCGTCAGCCCAGCCGCCTCCCAATCTATCACAACGGGCGAGGTCGCATTTCGCCAGATCACATTTTTCTGGTCAAGATCACGATGGCTTATAACAGAAGTCCGACTAAGTAGCTTGTTTGCCTCAGTAGCAAGCTTGCTCCACTCGACAAGCAAAGGGAGCGCATTACGCACTTGCTGTGTCCAGGGAATATCTCTATCCGATGCTTGAAACGTGAGCATATCCCATTCATCTTCAGAAAATGACTCCCAGTCGGGCGGTTCGAGTTCTGGAAAGTCTTGTCGGGACAAGCCATGCATACGTGCCAGGATTGTCCCGATGAGACGCGTGCGCTCCGGTTCAATGGCTTGCATCGAGAGCGTTTCGCCCTCTATCCAGTTATATACCATGAAGGTCGCATTCCCAATTTCTTGCACAGTCCCACCGTCACCCTCTCCCTTGAGAGCAACGGCGGCTGGTACACCACGAACAGACATCGCCTCCGCGATACGCTCTGTCAGCCTATACGCATCGCGAATGTCCACTTTTCGCATTATTACGGGGTTGAGTTGCTTTATCGCAAAGACACCTCGTGAGGTATGAAGACGCCAAAGCCGATGTAACATGCCACCTTGCACTGCTTGTGGTACGTATATCGGCTCCCCCAATCCGAAGATGGAGCAAAGACGTGCGATTTGTGCTGTATCCAAGATATTTCCTGCTAGAGTTTATGCAACGTAAGTTGCCTTTTGACTTGCATGAAATGGCGCGAGTGCGTTGTTCGCGTTGACAATCGTATCAAGTTTCTCTACTAAGTCAGAGAATTGCTCACCTGGAATGGTCAAAATCATTTCATTGGGCGTTAACTCAACGTAGGTACGAGCACCAACACAACCAAAGCTCATCGACACTTCATTCTTTTGCAGTGTACGCGGAATCACGCCACATGTTGGACGCCCAAAGGCCGTCTGTCCGCCCTGTAACCAATCCGCTTTCCCCAACGCCTCGGCAATAAGCATGGCCTGCTGCGCATTGAGTCTGCACAAGATAACATCTGGCTCAATAGGAAACTGGTCAAGTCTCCCGTAGACAATATTCTCATGTGGTTTCTGCACCGTTGGTAAAGCGGCAACTTCAGCGGGTGAGAAATATTGAACACTCGCCATCGTTCCAACTAATGCCTGCGCACGTTCCTGATCGGCCTCCGGCATAGTAAAGCCCATCGTCATCATACCAATGGGACACTCTTTGTGGTCGGGACCGTTCGCATAAAATACACCTTGTTCGGCAAGTCGCCAGAAGGTACAAGCGGACGGAACATACGTTGTCTTATGCTCAACAGAGACAGGGACTTCTTGTACAAAGGCCATTCCTACGGGAATATGCTCTAACTGTAAAAGGTTCTTGAAACGGTCGGTAAGTTCTGGATACAAGATGTGACTCTTTCTTTTTGATGCGGAAATACAAAAAATTCAAACACACAATGATACTGTAGGGGTCTAATTCTATTACACCTTTTGGCATACCACATTTTCTAAGACTGGTGAAACGTTTATATATGTCCTGCAAACGTTGTGATATGTCAAAAGGGTGTAATAGAATTAGACCCCTACATCTTGTTCACAAGCACCATTTTATCACATAACGAGAGATGTAGGTGGGCGTCCATGGGGACCTAGAAGCTACTCGACATGGTGTTTCTTTGTGAGCACATTAACCCAATTACGCTGCTTCTCGCTTGGTGCAAAGTTATTCTTCTGTAATCGCTTCGCCATATCGTTAATAAACGAACGTTCTTGTGCATTGACACGAAGACTATCGACAGCGATACCTGCAAAAATCGACTGAAGCTTTTGCACTCTCTGACGAAGTACAACCATCTCAGGAGAGGAAGGAGCATTTCTAGCCTCTGGTGCTTGCGAAGCTTGCCACCGCTCATACGCTTTGGAGTCATTGTTCCAAGCACCAAGTCCCGCGAGTTCATCAGCACGTTCATTATGTTCATGCCCCGCATGTCCGCGCACCCACTCGAACGTAGGTGGCACTTTGCGATAGCTAAGCAGTTTGCGATAGACCTCCCACATATCAGGATTCGCCTTCATCTGATACACACCCTGTGCCACCTTGATTGTATATTCGCTATCGCTATAAATGAGGAGTGGCAATGTTGGAGGTGCGAGGCTGAGTACTGCCAGCACCGCTGCAATCTCAGCCCTATTATTTGTGGTGGTCACGGCTTTAGGAATATGTCCATAGCATTCAAGACAGGGAGCACCTTCACGTACCATCCCATCGGCATTATCGGATACGGCCCATAGAAGCGCACTCCAACCAGCAGGACCACCAGGATTTTTCAGACATGCACCATCGGTATAGGCCATGACACCTTTTGCATCGAGCGTTGTCAACGTCGCACGGATATCAATATCAACAACGGCGTTCAATACTGAACGCCATTCTAACGACTCTTGTGTTTCACTCACCATCGGCTACCCTTTCATCACATAAAAAAAGAGAAAATGATAATGCATTTTAACAAATGGGTACGGAAATGTGTAGGGACTGATTCATCGCGTCCTCTTGGACTCTTCACTCGCCGACAAGGACGCGATGAATCAGTCCCTACACATTTCCGCAAAATTTTGTCAAAGCACAGTATTTTTGCAATACAAGTGTAGCATAATCGTGTACGTTTAGGGAGTATTAAAGCTGCTGTAACCCTATGCGTTGCCCATGAATCGAAATACCTTATTCAGGTACAATCTGGCAACGTTCTGGTGGCAATTCGAGCCAAACACGTTGATCGAGTTCTAACTGTGATGATGCGAACGCAAGTACATTGTGCTCCTTTTCATCTCCCAC
>CAXTWV010000044.1:0-6242 GCA_964248005.1 uncultured Ktedonobacteraceae bacterium
GCGGTTGTTTTGCTCTCGGAAGAAGGGTTCCTTTGAGGAGCCACATTAGCGTGGCATACAATAATCTCAGAGACAGGAGCACACATTCATAGAAGTGTGATTGTTCTTGCTGGGACTTGCATAGTATGCCACAGCTTTCTCCATTTGTCAAGGATATTATTGTGGTTCTGAAAAATCTCTTGTGGCAAGCCATCGGAGGCGTTGGTGTTGAGCCTCAGCAAATGTATCGCCAATGTGGTTGTCTTGAAGATGTATACTGTCGCGTAACTTTTGCAGCGTATCAATATACACGTCGAGCCGCGCAATAATAGCTTTGTCGTTTGTTAGACAGATATCGCGGTACATTTCGGGACTGCCACCAGCTAACCGTGACATATCGCGAAATCCACCTGCGGCGAGTAAGGCGGCTTCACTCCAAGTAGCATCTTGAGCGACGGTACTCATGAGGGCGACAGATGCAATAAATGGAAGATGGCTCACGCCTGCAACCTGCTTGTCGTGTTCTTCTGGCTCCAGATAGCGTATACGGGCGTCCAACAACTCTGCAAACGCGGCGACCTTATGTAAAGCAGCGAGTTGTGTTGATTGCGTTGGTGTAAGACAGTATATGCAATTTTGAAATAACTGGGCATCAGCTACCTCCACTCCACTTACTTCTTTCCCGGTCATTGGATGACCGCCGATAAATGGAACAGAGGTGGGTAGAAATTCTTCAGCCCATGCAACAACCTGTGCTTTCGTACTTGCAACATCTGTTACTACTGCACCTGGTAGGACACATGACCCAATATCTTTGAGGAGCCTCTGCATTGCTCCAACAGGCGTAGCAAGCACGATAAGGTCTGCTCCTTGCACAGCTTCTGTCAACGAGTCACACGGCTGGTCGATTGCTCCAACGCTGTAAGCACGCTGGCTCGACCCTTCACCCATGTCATAGCCAACAATTTCGCGGGCCGCTTTTGCTTGATGAAGTGCGAGACCGATAGAGCCACCAATAAGCCCTAAGCCAATAATTGCAATACGATTGAACATGCTCTACATTTTCCCATTCTCTTCACTACGCTGTAGGTTGCACGTCAAAAGCATGCCACAATTCATCGACATTGTGAGCTAATACAAAGTCCTTCTCCGTAATACCGCCTGCTGAGTGTGTGGCGATATGTAAGATAACTCTGTTATACAAAATGTGTATGTCAGGATGATGGGCAGCGAGTTCCGCAAAATGCGCAACGGCATTCACAAAGAAAATGGACGAAGGGAAAGATGGTAAAGTGAACTCGCGTCGTAACCCTCCGTTACTCACTGTCCAGGAAGAAAGACTTTGTAGGCGTGTTTGAACTTCGGCATCATCTAGCTTAGAAACGTCATTTGACATGTGAGACTCCTATCTTCTACAATATAGGTGCATTATACTCCTCACATCCACTTCGTTCAATCCATGTAGTTCGTAGCGTAGTTTTGTAGTAAACACATTTTGATTTGGAAACCTTTTCACAAATGTAATTTTTTGTATAAGGTTTTCCCTTTACATACGTGTAATACACAAGAATACACATTTCGGTACCTTTAGTGTATTTTTACCTTGGTGTGTTTTTGCGTGTAGGCGTCGTATGTATTGTAGTGCGTAATGTATTGCGGTGCTGTGTAGCGTCCTCAAAGAAGAGAGAGGCAAACACTACACAGTAATCTATTAGCATTTCTGCATCCTATCTCACATGTAGTATGGAGAAATATCACTTTTTATTTGCTCCGACTACAATGAGAAACCGTCGTTGTGTTTCGTTGATGATTCACGACCAGGAGGTTTGGTATGAAACGACTCATAGGCCCTTTGACTCCTTTACTTATTCTTTTCGTACTTGCACTTAGTGCATGTGGAGGTAGTTCCTCTACTTCAACAAGTGGAAACAACGGTGCTGCTACACAAGGTTTGGCAGGTGGTACAAGCTACAATAGTTGTCCAAGTAGCCCAAATACAAGTGCGGCTCCTGCCGAGAGCGGTACTGTTACACTAACTGTTTCTTATTCTACGTCAACACCTGCCGAGGACGCTCTGGTACGCCAAAATTTGGATAAGTTCCAGCAATTGCATCCCAACATCAAGATTAACGTCTCACCTATTTCGGGTGATTACACAACGAAGATGCGTGCAAACGTAGCGAGCAATACGGTACCCGATGCATTCTATCTTACTCCTGATATGTCAGCAGAGTACATTAGTGGGAACAAACTACTCAACCTCTCACCATATATGTCTCATGATAACGTTCCAGCTAGCAACTACTACCCCTCATTGCTTAGCCCATTTACTTGCACAAGTGGACAGGTCTACGGCATTCCTAAAGACTGGAATTCGCTCGGCGTTTTCTACAACAAACAAATGTTCCAGTCGGCAGGTTTAACTGTCCCTAGCAGCACCTGGACATGGAACGACATGCAGACAGATGCACAAAAGTTGACGAAGAACGCTGGTTCGCCTAATTCCATATATGGCATCAGTATGTCACCGGATTTGTCTCGCTGGGGTGCATTCTTGATCGCAAATGGAGGTGCTGTACTTAACAAAGGTGGTACACAGGCAACCTTCAACAACTCACAAGGCGTCAGTTCTCTTCAATACTATGACAGCTTCTTAAAGAATAACACGGGTACTCTTCCTACGGGTGTTGGTGCTCCCTGGAATGGTGACGCGTTTGGCAAACAACGTGTCGCGATGGCAATTGAGGGTGGTTGGCTCATTCCATACTTAGCACAACAGTATCAGAGCGTGCAATATGACATTGCGCCTCTGCCAGTAGCACCAAATGGTAAGCATGCTAACTTGATTTATACAAATGCATGGTCTGCCTACTCTGGTACAAAGCACCCAGAAGCAACGTGGCAGCTCATTAAGTACATGACTGGTTCAGACGTGCAAACAAGTCAACTTAATGCAGGCTTTGCACTACCAACGCTCAAGAGCTTAGCAAATGCATCGTACTTTACCAGTCATCCTGGCTTTAAGACCCTGTTTGACGCGGCCTCCTATGGCTACGCCGACTACTATGGTCCACAAGATCAGGCAATACATAACACCTTAGCAACGGCACTGCAGGCAGTAATGCTCAATAAGCAAACGCCGCAACAAGCTCTGGATGATGCTGCGAAGAAGGTCAACAGTCAACTGCAAGTGTAAGTAACTTTTTCGTAGCAAGTAGAATGTAGTATGTGTTGCTCCTCACTATCTTTGAAATCAAATTCAAGAGAAATGAGGAGCAGTATCTTCACAGGAAATATTACAGACGCTCTGCAACGTTGCTTTTGTGTCTACTCCTCTTACTCCTTACTCAGCTAGCAAGAGTATCATTGTTTTCACAGAGAGTGGTAGAGAAGAAACGGCAGAGCGAAAGGAGTGTATTTATGGCGCAACCATTATCACAATCTGTTTCCTCTTCTCCGCCAATTACTGCTGAAGGAAGACGTAGACTACAACGTGGCACAGGAGGTGCTCCAAGAGGACGTAAAGGTGAGACTCTTTCCGCGTACCTCTTTCTCGCACCTTATCTCATTGTCTTGTGCATTTTTACACTTTTTGTCTCACTCTATGGAGTTGGACTCAGTTTCTTTAGCGTAGATATTGGCTTTACCGCACCGACATTTGTTGGCTTGCACTACTATCAGTTACTTTTTAGCCAACTTTCAGACATCGGCAATAGCGATTTTTGGACATCAATGATAAACGTGATTAAATACGTTGTCGGCGTTGTCATCGGGCAAACTATTCTTGCATTGGTACTAGCAGTGCTCTTACAGAACGCTCCTATTGCTAAAGGAGTATTCCGTACTATCTTCTACATTCCTGCCCTGATCTCCTCGGTGGCAACGTCTTTGATCTTTCTCTGGCTTTTAAACCCCGATGGCTTGATCAATTACATACTCTCATTGGTACATATTCAGGGGGAAGATTGGTTAAATAACACAACCTTTGCCTTACCGTCAATTATCATACTCGTCATTTGGTCAACAGGTGCCGCGTTCATGATCTACTTTGTGGCTGCGCTACAAGACATTCCGCAAGAAATTATTGAGGCTGCTGAGGTAGATGGTGCTAATAAATTTCAGGCATTTTGGAATGTTACATTGCCCATGTTACGTCCAGCGATCTTTCTCGTGGTCGCGCTTGGCACGATTGGAGCCTTTCAGGTGTTCGACCAAGCCAAGTTCATGACCAACGGAGGCCCTGATAACGCAACATTAGTGCCATTGCTCGAAATTTATAACGCGGGCTTCCAAGATGGTCACTTCGGACTTGCGGCTGCGATGGCTGTAATTCTTTTCGTTATCATCTTCATCGTTACGCTTATTCAGCGTCGTCTGATTGATCCAAGCACGAGTAACTAAGGGAGGAGCAAGATTATGGCACAAGCACCAATACAAGCCCAAGCAGGTATGCGGGCTGTAAGTAATGTCAGAACAGCACGTATAGAGAAAAAAAATTACTTCCACTGGTCCAATGTGATTCTGTACATATTCCTGGCACTCTTCACAATCACATCTCTAGGACCTTTGCTCTTTGCCCTGATCTCATCATTCAAGACACAGGCAGGTGTTCTAGCATTCCCACCGACACTCATTCCGAACCCTTTTGTATGGAGCAACTATAGTACGTTCTTTAGCCAGCCCGTTTTCCTGCGGTGGGTGCTCAACACGTTCGTGTATGCAGGTGGCGTGGTTGTTCTCAATGTGTTTTTCGCGGCTATGGGTGGTTATGCACTTGCACGCATGAACTTCCCTGGCAAAAATCTCATTTTCGTCACAACATTATCGGTGATGATGATACCGTCTGCCGTGACGCTCATTCCTAAGTTTCTTGTCGTGAATGCGCTGCATATAGTAAACACGCCTCTAGCATTGATTTTTCCAATGATGGCACAGCCACTTTCGGTCTTTATCATGGTGCAGTTCATGAAGAGTTTGCCGAAGGAACTGGAAGAGTCGGCTATGCTCGATGGAGCTTCGCGCTGGCGCACGTTTTACTCGATCATTCTTCCACTCGTTAAACCTGCTCTTACTGCCGTTGCCATTGTAAGCTTCCAGGGTGCCTGGAACGATTTCCAGTGGCCTCTCGTTGCTCTTGGTACGCAGGATCAGTACACGTTACCGCTTGGACTCTTTTTCTTTAAGAGTGCAAACTACACGTTGTACAATCTGTTACTCGCAGGCTCGATGTTCAACCTCATTCCTATCGTGATTCTCTTCTTCATTTTCCAACGCTACTTTATGGGCGGTGCCTTAGGCTCAGCCGTAAAGGGATAAAGGCTATTGATAGTAAAGAAGCTCTGTTGCGCAGTTGCGCAACAGGGCTTCTTTACTATCAATGGAACACGCGATGTACACGTTTAGAAATAGACGAGGTTTTCTAGCCAATCGGTTTCGTTGGGACCGAGGACTGAGGCAAGCATAAGTGCTACATCATCGCTGAGCAACGTTTCACGCTCTACACGATAGAGGGCGAGGAAACGGGGTAATATTTCTGGCTCATAGCGAGCGAGGAGATCAGCAGCAAATTGTTCAAGTAGAAGTTCGTACTCTAAATAGTCATCTAGGGTCGTGTCCTCGTACCAGTCAAAGCCACGCACAGTGACAGGCGTTTTGCCATCTGGCTCTGGCTCAAATATTTCCGCGAATTGCTCATGCAAGTCTTTATTGACAACTCCTTGCACATCATCAAGTTGTTGCGAAAGCCAGAGGGCCGCGAATTTCAGTTGCCACTCATCAGCCCACAAAGGGTAGTCATCGGGCCAAGGGCGTGGGTCATCCTCAAGAAATGCCAATACAATTTCGTGATACAAAATAAAGGCAAACTTCTCTTGTGTTGGCTCACCCCAAATAGCATCGAGTGTTGATGGTATCACGAGACTAGGAGGCGTGGTGACGGCTGTCCAGTAGGGTTGTAGTGCTCCTACCTCTTCCTCTTCGTCACGAGGAGCAAGTTGCCAATCTGCATCGGTAGCTAACACAATATGTATTTCTGGTAGTGGACGCGCAAGCAATGCGGTTAGTAAACTTCCAGCTTTCTCTACCGTAGTAAGAACCCAACGGGCGCGATTTTCCTCACCCGTTGGGTAATAGACGGTAAGTGGCTCGGTCAGTTTCTCATAGTGTTCATAGGGAAAGACCATACGCCTTTTCAGCTGTCCCTTCTGCTAATTGTTGACAACATCTTCCTTTGGTACAGTTAAAAGAGCAGGCGTACTACCATT
>CAXTWV010000044.1:6342-7464 GCA_964248005.1 uncultured Ktedonobacteraceae bacterium
TCAGCAGAATTCATTGGCTCACCATAGAGAGCCGCGAGACGCAACACAAGGCGTATCTGCGTTCCCAAAAGAATAGGAATATCAACAAACGGAATTGGCTCCAATCCCGCAGCGAGACTTACCAATGTTGCATTACGAATAATACGTTGAGCGGCGTCGCGTCGGAACGCAGGAAGCTCACGTCCAATAACTAACGCTGCCTCTGGACTCGCTTCGATGAGGGCAGGCACAAGTTCCTCAGCAACATTCGTACCTTTTGTGGCTGAGATTGGAATAACGCCGACCGCACCAAGCGCAACGGCGATTTCCGTCGCGATTTGGTCCGCACCTTCGCCACCCTTAAGGGTATCGACTTTATTGACAGCAACGACCGTTGGCTTCTTTTGTGCCGCAATCATCGCATACAGTTCCCGATCTTTTGCCTGAATGCCCTTTGAACCATCGATGAGAAACACAATCACGCTTGCCTGATCTAGGCCAGCCTTCGCGATATCAGACAATGCTCCAGGCGCATCAATCCCTGGTGTATCAACAAGTGTAAACGGCCCAAAGTCGGTACGGACAAGTGTACGTGTTGTACCCTCTTGCGCTGATACCTGTGAGAGTGTCTGCCCTTTGAGCTTATTGAACAGCGTACTCTTGCCTGTATTCGGCTGACCAACAATCACAACGGTATTGTTTAACCCCTGTAGCACTTCGTCCTGGGCCTGCTTCCAGTTCGCAGCCTTCATAAATCCCTGCACCATGCCAATGTTCGCCGGCAGGTTTTTGAGTGTACTCACGCCGAGATCACGTACTGTTCGGGGACGATTACTTCCACGAATAGCACTTTTCAGCATTTCGTTTCTAAGCTTCTTTTGCTCTTCCGTGAGCTTCCCTGGTTTCTTTGTTGCCACGCTCTATTCCTCCACAGATGTAGTAGTATGAGATACAGAGTAGGAAAGAAAATGATAGCATTTAGTATACTCTGCATTATAAGCATTGTTCACGTAGAAGCGCAAACGATGCATTGTCAAGCCGTATTGCCATACATAATAAACGTGCATATACCTTATTATGTATACGTTTCTAAGACGATTAAGGTGCTAATTTTGAAGAAGAAACGCAAAAAGCACGGGTGCA
>CAXTWV010000044.1:7564-21215 GCA_964248005.1 uncultured Ktedonobacteraceae bacterium
AGTCCTCTTTATCAACGTCCAGCAGAACTCTTACAGCAACTTATCCGCTTCGATACCACAAATCCTCCCGGCAACGAGGCAGAGTGCATTACATATATCAATACGCTCTTGACAGAGGCAGGTTTCGAGACTCAGGTGTTGGCGATTGATGAGAAACGCCCAAATCTGGTGACGCGTTTACAGGGACGAGGTGAAGCTCCTCCCTTGCTTTTACAGGGACATATAGATGTCGTGACAACGGCTAACCAGCCGTGGCAATATGCGCCATTTGAAGGTCAAAGAATAGAGAATTATATTTGGGGACGTGGTACGCTTGATATGAAGGGCGGCATTGCGATGATGCTTGCTGCCCTGATGAAAGCAAAAGCAGAGGGAGAGTCTCTTCCTGGTGATGTAATTTTCGCGGCACTGAGTGACGAAGAGTCCGGTGGTGGCACAGGTGCGAAATTTCTGGTAGAGCAACATGCCGACCTCTTCAAAGATGTGCGGTACGCGCTCGGTGAGGTTGGTGGATTTACGTCCTATATTGATGGTAAAAAGTTTTACTGTATTCAGGTCCTCGAAAAACAGATGTGTTGGTTCAAAGCCACGTTACGCGGCCCTGGTGGTCATGGCTCTATTCCTATGCATGGAGGAGCTGTCGCGAAGCTTGGTCGGCTCTTGCAGCAGTTAGACCAACACCGTCTCCCTGTACACATTCATCCAGTGATGCATTCGATGCTAGAGACAATGGCAAACGCGCTTTCATCGTCACCTAACGGTCTCCGTCTACGTCAACTTTTAGAGCCGACACACGCGGATGAAGTATTAGACCAGCTCGGCTCCCACGCACATTTCTTTGATCCTATTTTGCACAACACTGTCAATGTCACAATTATTCAAGGCGGACATAAAATCAACGTCATCCCTAGCGAAATCGTTGTAGAGCTGGATGGTCGTCTTCTGCCCGGTTATACTCCTGACGAGATGTTTCAAGAACTACACGAACTTGTCGGGGACGACATTGAGTTTGAACTGATACGCTATGGAGAAGGACGTACCGAAGCAAATATGGGATTTTACGACACATTAACAGACATTCTGCGTGAAGCCGATCCTGATGGTATCGCGGTTCCAACACTCATGCCTGCGGTCACGGATGGACGCTTCTTCTCACAGTTGGGTATTCAGACCTATGGCTTCTTGCCAATGGACTTGTACGAGGGGTTTGATTTCTTACAAGCAATTCACGCCGCCAACGAACGTATCCCCGTAGCCGCACTAGAATTTGGTACAAACGCTATTCATGAGGCAATGCGTCGCAATAGGTGGTAAAAGAATGAATCAATCTCTGCTTTTACTTGACGTGGCACTACATTTTTTGCCATAATGTATGAGGTAGACATATGATTTTTTCTATACACTAACTATAATGGGGCCTTGTAATGCAAGATACACCAATGCGAAATGAAACAGAAGAGCGAGACTATCGTGCGGGCTTTGCGCGGGTGATGCGCTTTGCCGAGCAAGCAAAATTGCGCGGGTGGCGGCTTAGCGACCGTCAACTCGTCCATGAGATTATGCAACGTGAACGTGCCGCTCATATCCGTGAACAAAGTTCAATTCCCGTCGTGGGATCAGAAGTGCGCTCCGCCGCCTGGAACCACGGTCAGGCAGACGCGTTACGAACCATCCTCCGCTCTCAAAAGGAACGAACAGGCAAAAGCTTATAACACTGGGAATGCACAAAGAAGACCTCAAGATAAAAAGGTCTTTTTTGTGCGTTTTTCTTGAAATCTTGCTAGGAAAGTTCTAAGAAGATTACTCATCGAGGCAGCATGAAGGGACACACGTCCTCAGTGGCGTGATATACTTTTTATCAAGGCACACCGACCACTGATGGTTAACTAGCAAAGGATGCAGCTCATGACTCAAGCTTCTACGAGCAACAACGAAATAACTAGTGACGATACTCAACACACATCCCTTTCAAACGAAACATCTACTCAGGAGTCTCCTATCCGTCATGTTCATGTTGTCATTCTTGGCACGGGCTTCGCTGGCGTGGGGATGGCAATTCAACTCAAACAACACGGCTACGATGACTTTGTTGTACTGGAGAAGGCAGCAGAAAGTGGGGGCACGTGGCGCGATAACACATACCCTGGCTGTGCATGTGATGTTCCTTCACACCTCTATTCCTTCTCATTTGCCCTCAATCCTCGTTGGAGCCATGCCTACTCACCACAATGGGAAATTCAGCAATATCTCCGCTCCTGTATGGAACGTTTTGGTATCCTCCCTTACATTCAATGGAACAGCGAATTGCAGAACGCGATATGGCATGAAGATGAACAACGCTGGCATGTCACCACGTCACAAGGAAAGCTGACAACCGATATGCTGATTCTCGGCAATGGGCCACTTAGTGAACCATCGCTACCCTCTATTCAGGGTATCAAGGATTTTGAGGGAACTCTCTTCCACTCAGCACGTTGGAGACATGACTACGATTTGACGGGCAAACGGGTAGCAGTTATTGGCACAGGAGCATCCGCGATTCAGTTCGTGCCACGCATTCAGCCGCAAGCCGAACATATCACACTTTTTCAACGTACACCACCCTGGATTGTACCACGCCTGGATCATCCAATTGCCGCATGGCAACAGATGATGTTTCGTTTGCTTCCTATCACGCAACGTGCCATCCGCTCTCTCATGTATTGGCAGCGTGAGCTAACGGCGGCTGGTTTTGTTTATCGTCAAAACATGTTGAAGCGAGGCGTGAAATTCGCACAGGAACATTTGGAACGGCAGGTACCAGATCCGACATTACGCGCAAAGCTTACCCCGAAGTATACGCTCGGCTGCAAGCGCGTGCTGATCTCCGATGATTTCTATCCCGCAGTTTCTCAGCCGAATGTCGAAGTTGTCACAGAACATATTCGCGAAGTGCGAGCGCATAGCGTTGTAATGGAAGATGGCAACGAGCATGAGATAGATACCATTATCTGTGCCACAGGCTTTCATGTCACCGACGCGCAACTGCCACAACGCATACACGGACGAGATGGGATAACGCTTGGTGAGACATGGAGTCCTGACCCACACGCCTATCTTGGAGCAAGCGTCGCAGGATTTCCCAATATGTTCTTGCT
Source organism: uncultured Ktedonobacteraceae bacterium (assembly GCA_964248005.1). Taxonomy (GTDB): domain Bacteria; phylum Chloroflexota; class Ktedonobacteria; order Ktedonobacterales; family Ktedonobacteraceae; genus JBBQVS01. The sequence goes on from CAXTWV010000044.1 coordinate 10,702, forward strand.
CATTGGCCCAAACACAGGCGTCGGTCATACGTCTATGGTGTTTATGATCGAGTCGCAAGTGGCGTATATCCTGGATTGCTTACGCACAATGGAACAACGTGCGTTACAGACCATCGAGGTACGTGCGGAAAGTGAAGAGGCGTTCAACACAGAAATACAGCAACGCATGCCTGGGACCGTCTGGGCTTCAGGATGCAATAGCTGGTACCTTGATAAGCAAGGACGAAATACAGCTATTTGGCCCGGTTTTACGTTTGAGTTTCGACGCAGAACGAGTCATTTCGATGCACAACACTATCTTCTGAAAGCAAAAGAGGGGTCTATCCGTCCTGGGAAGGCTACCACGAAGCGTAGCACACTGGGAAGCTGATTTTAAACGAGACGGTGCTCGATAGCATAACGAGTTGCGCCACTGCGAGAGGTGACGCCGAGTTTACTATAAATTGCCTTTACATGCGCGTTCACTGTATGCGAACTAATTGTCAACTTATGTGCAATCTGATTATTGGTCAGTCCTTGCGCGATGAGATGGAGAACTTCGACTTCGCGTGCAGTGAGTATAACATCAGGGACAGATGGAGTCATAAGTATTTCCTGCATGATAGGCGTTGGAATGAAATGTGGAGCAATCTCGTTAGAAACAGAATGAGTGCTATGTGTACGGTCTTTAGCAGCAAGTGCTTGGTCAGGAGTCATGGTTTGTCCTTCAGCCCATAGCATAATAAAGGTCTTTTCGCCAAGCTGTGTACGTGCTGTGATAAGGGTATGCTCGAAAGAGGTTTGGTCAATATAAACAGGAAAATGAGTTCCATTGATTGAACGTACAGCGTCGGCGGCTCCCAATAGCAGAACGGCCCATTCTCCTTGCCCTTGTGACATGGCAATCTGCCCTAATCCCTCTAAACAAAATGCACGAGTCAACATGATTCTTGAGAACACCCATATTCCTGCCTGAAACTGTTTCAGGCCTTCCTCGAAAAATGCCCGCGCTTTTCTGCTCTCATTCAGCCGTAAGCTGGCATACCCTAATGCAGACAAAACCTGTGCGCACTCTGCCTTATTACCCGATACTCTTTCGTCGGTAAGCATTTGCTCTAACAGCGCACTAGCACTTACAGCCTCATCAAGGGCCACAAGGACATATGCGAGAACAACATGTGCCTCAGTACTAAGGCTTGGGTAGCCAAGCATTTCAAATAGTGCCACGCTTTCCTCTATGAGTTGACGTGCCTCCTGATATGCACCTTGGCAGTAGGCTATCCAACCAAGACGATGAAGGTTCGATGCTGTACCCCATGTGGCTTGTAGTTGCTTAAATAAAATGAGACTTTCCTGACAACGTGCTTGCGCGAGAGCAAATTGCCCACGAAAGAATGCCATGATGCCCTGTGACATTAGGACGTTCGCGATCCCAGCTTCATCGCCTACTTCTCTATACAATCGTAGTGCTTCTTCATGGTATGCATCACCCGGTCCTTTGTCATGACGCTCAATTTCGATAACACCTAGCATATTAAGACAGGTAGCAATACCATGTCGTTCTCCATGTTCACGAAAAAGTGTAAGTCCCTCCTGTAAGAGGGCACCAGCCTTTTGCTCATCATAGCACCAGTATGCTAGCCAGCCAGCAATATAAAAAGCCTCAGCTTTGGCGATTGGAGAATTTTCTACGCTACTTGCGTCACTGGCAGTCAAAGCTACATTTAAAAAGACGCGCCCTGTACCAAGTTGCCCACGAAGAAATGCAAGTCGTCCTAAGATACCTGCCATATGTAAGGCAGTCTCGAAATTTTCTGCTCGCTCTCTCTGGTCGAGAAGCCACTGCATGGCTGAAAGTTCGTTCTCATATTCCTGAGTCAGTGGAGCAAATCTGGGGTCGTATATTGTTCCAAGCAACGATATATTGGCCTTTTCGACAAGCTCACGGTAGCATTCCGCATGGGCGTCTCGTGCCTGTACCAATTCGCTGTGTGCTTTGAGCATATCCAGGCCAAACTCTCGAATCGTCTCAAGCATTGTCAGGCGTGGTTCTCCTTCTTCCTGCTGGTATCGTAGTAAACTTTTATCGAGTAAAGACATGACATTATCAAGGACGGACATGCTGACGTTGTTAAGCTTGGTGCAAAATTCTTCTATCATTTCTAGCGTACAACCGCCAACAAAGACCGATAGGAGCCGGAACATATATTGTTCATCTACTGAGAGCAAGTCGTAACTCCACTTAATTGTGTCGTACATTGTTTGCTGACGAACGGGTAAATCTACTCCGCCAGCAGTAAGAATACGCAAACGCTGGTCTTCTAAACGTATAAGCAGTGCTTGCGCCGAGAGAAGTTTCATACGCGCAGCAGCTAACTCAAGTGCCAACGGCAATCCATCAAGGCGAATACAAAGTTCTGCCACACTTTTTGCATTGACCTCTGTCAATGTAAAAGTATGCTGTATCGCTTGCACTCTTTGTAAAAAGAGCTTGACCGACGCAACCTGCGAAAGTGCCTCGATGGTTGTGGTGTGTGTTTGTGTGGGCAAGGTGAGGGCTGGAACGGGAAATTCATACTCACCTTGAACGTGTAGTAATGCACGACTTGTTACGATAATTTTCAGGAAAGGACAAGTTACGAGTAAATCTACTACGAAGGAGGCAGCCACTAAGACATGCTCGAAGTTGTCAAGAATCAGAAGAAAATGTTTTTCGTGGAAAAAGTCTTTGAGATAGTCAAGGAATGACTGGGTACCAGACCGTTGTATTCCAAGTGCATAGGTGATTAAGGGGGCTAATAATTTCGGGGTACTGAGAGGCGCAAGTCCTACAAAACAGGTACCATCGGGAAACGCTTGCTCTAGCTCAGTTATGACTTGTCGTGAAAGACGCGTCTTGCCAATCCCACCAGGACCTGTCAATGTGAGAAGTCGTATGTCAGGACGCCTCATGAGGGAACAAACAACTCCCACATCTTCCTCTCGTCCAATTAACTGAGTGAAAGAAAGTGGTTCCTGTTGGAACTGAATACGTAAAAAATCAGAGGTATCTTCCGTCTGAAACATTCCCTCCGTGGTATCGCGATTGTTGCTGATCGGTCGTTTGTCGTCCATTGCCATCACATCCATAATTACATTCAACAATCTCCCTGTAGCATACAATACCACAAACGTCTATGAAAAAAGAAGGGTAATTGCTGTCAAAAAATACGAAAATGTATTTTTTTGTAATTATTATATTAAAAGAATAGGAGCGCAAAGACACGACAATGCTTTAATACTCACTTTGTCTATATCTCGTCGTCGCGATTCTTCGCCTAATGGCCTTTTGTTGTACGAGAGAGTAAAAAACTTAGCGCGAATAGCACAAGACCGACAGAAACACCTAATGCAATGATGTTTGTATTCCCGTCCCACTCCACCACGTATGCAAGAAACGTTACAGCCAGCGAGACAGTAATGACGCCAATGAGTTTTGCTTTGAGGTCGTCCAGATCGTTGATAACAAGCCAAGGAAGAACAGGAAGCTTCTCATCAATGAACAGTTCATATAATCCTAGAGCAATGATATACAATACAGTCGCAAGCAGAAACAAGTCAATTACCTCGATACACTCGACAGCGAGATGCTTTGCCCCTGCTATGGTAAAGGTGAGATGCGCAAATATCTCAATCAGAATGTTTATAGTCGTCAGTCCACCATAGAAAATCAATGCGACAGCAGCAAGAAAGGAACCCAGGACAGCAATAATGACGAGATAGCGGCTGCTAGCAAGAATGCGTCGAATCATATATTTCCCTTACAGATTTTTTCCCATTATACAATTTCTTTGTAGAACTGAATACGGCGTAAGGGAAGAAGCACTCGTTCAATGGAGAGCAATTCTTTCCTTACGCCGTATTCCTCTGCTATTGTTTCAGCGGAACGAGTGCAAAGAACACTATTTCTTGCGGAAAAAGCTGAGTATCTTGTCGAAGATGCCTTTTGGGCCGCCCATGTCATTGATACGCTTCTCACCCTCTTGCTCTAAGTTGCGCAAGACGCCATCGGCAGCATCTTTCGCCTGCTGCTTATATTGTTCACCGCCTGGAAGTTTGGTAGCGAACTGATCGATGGCCTGATTCACTTGCTGCTCTGCCGTATTACGCGCTCCACTTAACATACCCTGTTCGTTCGCATTCTGAAAATTGTTGCTCATGCTTATCCCTCTTTCTTGTTTCTTACCATGTGATAGCTATTCTGAATATACAGGTCACATATCCTACGAAAACGTCATTGTGTCCTCTACAAGTATAAGAGGCAATGCGTGTTGCAACATCGCACAAGCAGGGTATCTTGATCTTCACTTTTCGGCGGAGTACTACTTGGACATAAAGTGTTATACCTCTGAAATCAAATAGAGTATTCTCTCTCACCTTTATTAGTGATGCAAAACGTATAGTTTCTTGGTATACTACCAAGTAGGAAAGACTCAAAGTGGGAGGCCGAAAGAGCTTTATGAGTATTACCTTTTTGGCAATCCTAGTTGGCTTGTTGCTACTAGATGAGAAATCTACGGTCAATGGGCATAGTTCAGCAAGCATCACAGGCACAGTTACCTACTTGCAACGTATTGCCCTTCCGCCCGGTACAATGAACGTCCAGGTTCAACTTGTTGATATTTCCAAACAGGATATTGCGGCTGTTGTGCTTGGACAACAAACTATACCTCTTGAACATCAGGTACCTATTCCATTTACTGTGTCCTATGACCCTCAAGACATCATTCCTACCCACAGCTATGCAATTCAGGCTCGCATCACTGAACTGGATGGCACACTATGGTTTACCACAACGAGCGTATATCAAGTCATCACTCGTGGCTATCCTCGTGAAGATGTTGAGATCATACTCCAAATGGTTCATAGTAAGTGAGTGTTTATTCATGTCTTGGGAGCCGCACACAAAGGGATGTGCCTTGCCCTTGTGCGCTTACAATTGAAAAGGTTCCATTGAGGAGGACAACGCGTTCGCGCATAGATTGTAGTCCGAAGTGTCCAGGAAATGTGTTCTTTGGTTCAAAGCCTCTTCCGTCATCACGCACAATCAATACCAATGATTGTTCTTCTTGCATAAACCAAAGTGTGACAGTGCTAGCGCGAGCATGTTTCACGATGTTGTGAAATGCTTCCTGTACGATGCAGAAAAGAGCGTGTTTCCGTTCTACTGAAAGGTCTGGCTCACCAAAGAGAAATGCTTCAACATTTAGCGTGTAGCATTCGCGTAAAAGCTCTATGCGCTTTCCAAGAGCGGCGACCAATCCTTCGGTCTCCAAAAGGTCGGGGCGAAGCTCGTAGAGTAACGCACGCACTTCATTGATGCCTGTCTCAGTTAGCAAGCTCACATGTGCCATTGAAGCAGTGACTCGACGTGGATCGGTCACGGAGACAGTAAGCAGAGATTGATATGCTACGTCCTGACGTGCGATCATGTTGATGCCATACAACACTTGAAGCACTGAGTCGTGTAGTTCACGAGCGAGGCGTTGCCGCTCTTGACTGACAGCAATCGCAAGCTCCTCTTTTTGATGCAAATTCTTCTGCTCAAGCTGCTCGAAATAATTCTTGTTCTTCCATACTACAGGAAAATTCGTAAGCGTATTCACTAGCATATATCTCCCCCGATGTGTTGAAAATGTCAGTGTTACAAACTAATCATTATATCTCTGCACATCCATTGACGATTTTCTAGCATCCGTGCCATTCGTGAACGCGCTACAGGTTACTCGCTACAATGCCTTCCCCATATATAAATGTACCCTTTAATCACAAAGAATACATCACGTAAACACACTATTTTCACTCTTTTGAGTGATACGTGTGTCTAAGAAACGTGGGCATGTATAGCGTGTTTACACTAGTTATATTTTTTGTGAGACAAGTCCAAGGCGCATAGCGGTGAGAATAGCTTGCGTGCGGCTCTGCACATTTAGCTTTGCCATGATGTGGCGAATGTGTGTTTTTGCGGTATCTTCAGCGATGCTGAGAGTACGGGAGATTGTTTTATTCGAGTAGCCCTGAGCGAGGAGTTGCAATACTTCAAACTCGCGTTCGGTCAACGCCTCAAAGTGCTCTGGCGCACGCATCGCTTGAATAAGATATGCCGATGCCTGACTAGAGAGATGGAGTTGATGCGCAGCTGCGGCTTTAATAGCATTAAGAAGTTCTTGCACTTGCACGTCTTTCAGTAAGTAGCCAATAGCTCCAGCCTGGATAGCCCTTGTGACAGAGATGCTTTCAAGCACACTCGTCAAAATGACAACTTCTGTCTCAGGTAATTCTTGTCGTATGAGAGTAGTTGCAGCAATACCGTCCAATTCTGGAATGAGCAGATCCATCAAGATAACATCTGGTCGCAGAAGACGCGCTTTTTCTACCGCCTCCGCGCCATCTGCTGCCTCGTCTATGATGTCTATATCTACATCGTTACTCAGTAGGAGGCGCAAACCATGGCGGACAACAGGATGGTCGTCCACGATTAAAACACGAATCGCCATAGCTTGCTAGCCTCCTTTTAGCGAAATACGCTGTATGTGTTCCTACTATTCCATTTCCTCATCCCCAAAGAGTATAAAGCAAAAATGTGTGATAGTACAGCACGCGTACAGGTGATTCCTGTCTCCCTCTTTTGAGTGAGGTATCTCTCACATCAAAGTAGTAGTTAACAATCTTTGTAAAGAGCATAATCCCTAAAGCAAACGCAAAATCACACTTTTTAGCGATGTAGATTGGAAACGTTTCTCTTTATACTTTAGAGCAAGAGCAAAAACATCACTACATCAACGGATACAAGAGCAAACAAATACCTTTACCCCTCTTACATAAACATGCATACATAAACATGTTGGGAGTTTCGCGTCATGGATTTCACATGTATGAAAACGTCTGTATCGACAGAGCAGTCAATCGGTGAGTTTGGAAACTATTTGATTCTACGCCAAATTGGACACGGCGGAAATGCGCATGTGTATCTCGCAGAACATCTATATCTTAAGACGCGAGTTGCAGTCAAGTTGCTAAACCTCTCACTCGCGAGTTCTGATGAGGTCAAACACTTTTTGTTTGAAGCACAACTTCATGCACACCTTCGCCATAAACACATCATACAAGTGCTCGACTTCGGATGGAAAAATGGAACGCCCTTCATGGTGATGGAACATGCATCCAGAGGAACACTCAAATATGCATTGCCACAAGGTGTACCACTGCCAGTATCCATGATTTTACCGTTTGTTTTACAAGCTGCGAGTGCGCTCCAGTACGTACATAATCAGAAGGTTATCCATTGCGATATCAAACCTGACAACTTGCTACTGGGACCGGTAAATAATGTCTTGCTCGGCGACTTCGGTATCGCGACGACGGTGGCGAACGCAAAGACGAATGTCTATGATAAGCTACAAGGCACCGTCAAATACTTGTCGCCAGAACAAATTAATGGCAAACCACAGGTAGCGAGTGATCAGTACGCGCTTGCGATGATCGTGTATCAATGGCTTTCCGGTCACTATCCATTTCAGGGTACAACACTTCAGATATGCGTACAGCATCTGAATGATGCCCCTCCTCCCTTGCGTGCAATCAATCCACTGCTCTCTCGTGAGGTCGAGCGTATCATTCTCAAGGCTCTCGCTAAAGACCCTACACAACGCTATAATCACATTCAGGAGTTCGCCTATGCGTTAAAGAATGCAAGTAAAATAAGAGGCTATAAGAAGCATATGTACATTTCTTATCCCGCACTTAGAGGTGAGCAAGGACTGGCGAGATGCTTGGGCGACGTTCTTTAATTCCGAAAGTCGCCCCATTATAGATAACTTGCAATAACACTTTCGTATGATACATTCAAAGATATATAGCCTTTTAACAGGACAATCACATCTAATTGACAGCTGCTAAAACTTTAAGAGCAATGAGTATTTTGTTGAGCTACAAGACAAGGGTTCGTTGCTCTTCGTGGCTACGTCGCGCTGCCTCAATGACTCGGATGCTATTTCTGGCATCTTCTGGCAAGACGGGTACCTGTTTACCCTGTGTGATGGCTTCGATGATGCCTACATAAAATGCCTCATAGTGCCCCGGAAGCGTCGGAACCTTCCCTTTAACGGCGAGATCACCGACACTCGTCGTGAGTTCTCCATACATCGCTTCGTTCTCACGACCCCATGCAGGATCGTTTGGACGTTGGCCCGCTTTGAGCGCGTCTTCTTGTGGGTCGAGACCATATTTGAGATAACTGCCTTTGCTCCCGTGTACTTGAAAATGTGGTCCCGATTCCCGAACGAGAGAACCGGAGTGGAGTATGGCAACACATTCTGGATAGCCAAGCACGATGTGAAAATAGTCGTCCGTTTTCGCGTCAACACGTTGCGCTCGTATATCAGCCCAGACGCTTGCTGGCATTCCAAATAAGACGAGAGCTTGATCGATGAGATGCGCACCAAGATCGTACAGGATACCTGACCCCAAAATGGCTTGTTCACGCCATCGGTTCCGTACCATCGGGCGATACCGATCATAATGTGCCTCGTAGGTCGAGACACTCCCCAGAACATCTGTTTCTAATAAGTAGCGAATAGTGAGAAAGTCATTATCCCATCTGCGGTTCTGATAGATACTTAGCAGGACATGATGCGCGTGAGCCAGCGCAATGAGTTCATCCGCCTGTTGCGAAGTGAGCACAAACGGTTTATCAACCACAACATGCTTACCAGCCTCAAGTGCTTGCTTTGCTAACGCATAGTGCGTCTCGTTTGGGGTTGCAATGACAACGAGTGCAATTTCTGTATCGGTCAGCAAAAGGTCAAGCGTTGGAACGACTGAGACCATGGGATAGGTCCTTTGTACTTTTGTGGGATCAGATGAGACAACGGTCTTGAGTGTGAGTTCTGGTAGGTACTCGATCAAGGGTGCATGAAATACTGATCCTGACATTCCATATCCAACTAAGCCGACGTAAATGGTCATTGCTTCCTCCTTATAGGACACGCTCGTTCCTGAATGCGACTTCTGCTTCAAGCAAGTCGGCTTGAAGTACATGTTGTAATCATTATAAGATATCTATTTCTCGAACGAGAGGAGAACAGCTATAGCCTCTTAGAGATTTTTCTTGACACGTACCACCTCTCACTGTCATACTATGTACGCGTATAAACAATATTTTATTCTATATAGTGATGGTACTGGAATAGTAGGTGATTATGGCTCAAATTGTAACGATACTCAATTTTAAAGGCGGTGTTGGGAAAACAACTGTCGGAGTCGAGACCTCTGCCGCCCTTGCAAAACATCATGGGCGGAGAACTCTTCTCATTGATCTTGACCCTCAAGCAAGCGCAACATTTTATGTGATGCAACAAGAACAGTGGCTTCAGTGGAAGAACGTGAGGGGATCGACGTATGACATTTTCGAGCAACGCGATGGCTCTTTTCCGATCCGTAATGCTATCGTTCCTGATGTCGTGCCGACCGTCTTTGGCTTTGATCTTCTGCCTTCTAACCCCGATCTCGTCGATGTTGATTTACGCCTCTCTGATTTTGTCGGACACAATATTCTTCAACGGTGTCTCGAAGAGGTTCGTGATAACTATGACTACATTATCTGTGATTGTCCACCAAACTTTAATCCGGTTACAAAGAATAGTCTCTGGGCGAGCGATGCTTATGTCGTGCCTACTGTCCCTGACTTCCTCTCAACCTATGGTATCGCTCTACTTCAGCGCTCCATTAATAAGCTGTTTCCAAGAACTGGTAGAGATGCGCCCTTTTTCGGTCCTGTACTCGGCGGTATCATTTTGACTCGAATCAAAACGGGTGTAAAACATCACGAGACCTATTGCCAAAGAGTACGAGACGATTATCCAGGAAATGTCTTCAAACACGTCATCAGCGATAGTGTCCAAATTGCACGGGCACCCGATGATCACATTCCTATTAGTGTCGTTTCTCCTGCAAGCGGACAAACGCTTGTCCTACAACAACAATTTAAGGATATAGCAGGAGAGTTTATCAGCCGTATCCACCATGTACGGTCACAAAAGAAACTGGCAGTACGCCAAAGTGCCTATTAAATTAAAAAGAGGTAAATGATGAGCTTACGTATGACTGTTGACCAACTTGAGCAGATGAAAACGCACGAACTCGCGGACCTACTCGCAAATATCGTGCTAGTCCTACGCCGAATGCCCGATGTTCCCTGTACACAATTGCAGCAAACTCTTGCTGAGCCAGAAGCACTTCAACCCGCGACAGGTAAGAAAAACCTTGCTACAAGGAATGGTACAAGCTCCGTTGTCGAAGCACAATCAGAGCAAGCATCCTCACTTCCCATATTTACAGAAGAGGAGCTAAAGAAGAAAAAAGTTGTTGATTTGCAAAAGATTGTCGCTGAACTTCATATTCCCACCTCCTCTAAGAAAAAAGAGGTCCTTGTCAACAAGATACTTGCGAGACAAGGACAGGAACATAGCGAGCAGTTCGCTATACAACATATGTAG
>CAXTWV010000045.1:0-19969 GCA_964248005.1 uncultured Ktedonobacteraceae bacterium
CTAAAATGCGTTTTCTTTTAGGATACCATATCCGTACTAATTTGTTAAAGAGCATCATCGCGTCCTTGTTGGCAAGCAGCAATGTCGGAGTATATGGAAACGTATTTCATGTCCTGTAAACGTGTTCGTTGGGGCAGAGGACGCGATGAATCGGTCCCTACCATCCACGTATCCACATCGCACAAATGCTGTCTCTTTAGAAAGGGTTTTTATGTTTCCCCCAAAGTGGTTATACTATCTCCTATTGCTCGTCGTCTTTGAATTATTAGCGGATGTGCTGGCAAAGCAGTTTGCGGTGAGCGGGAAATATGTGTTCGCGGTTCTTTCGATTATTGGCTTTATTGCCGCGAACACGGCGTGGTTGATTAGTTTGCGTACAGGTGCTGAATTGAGCAAGGGTGCTGTACTTTTTTCGGTTCTTTCTGGTATTGGTGCAGTGCTTATCGGTGTATTTGCCTATCATGAGAAGACAACACCCTATCAAATTATTGGGCTGGTACTAGGAATTGCGGCAATTGCGTTCCTTTCGATAGAATAATACGTATTGATAGTATCTATTGCATGTCGTATATAGATACGTTATGATTACGTCAGTGAACTGACGAAAAAGAAAATTTTTATACCCCTATGCGGTTAAGCAATAGGGGCATATGCTATTGTGTTTCCCGTGTTTGCTGGAGGAAGATGTGACCCTACAGGGATTACTCGCGTTGCTGACACAGCGACCAGAATATAAACGTTTGTTAGAGCAGATTCGTAATGCAGATGGGCTACCTGCGCTAACGGGTATCAATGAATCGGCCCATCCGTATGTTGTGGCGGCAATTGCACAGACCTTAAAGCAACCGATTCTGTTTGTGGTCAGCGATGAGACGCAGGCAAGTCAGCTCACCGAAACGCTCAAGCAGTTTGTCTCCGTTCCTGATGATGTGCTGTGCCTTCCTGACCGCGACGCCCTTCCTTATGAGCGGCTTATCAGCAACGCAGCGACAACACAGGAACGTATGCAAGCACTTATCGCACTGGTACAAAAGGAACGTACACCGCTTGTGGTTTGTTCCGCACGCGTGTTGACACAACTCGTCATTCCACCACAAGAGCTAGCAGGAAGCCTGTTCACGCTGAAAACAGCACAAGAGGTAGACCTGACGATGATGCTAGAGCATCTCTACAATCTTGGCTATATACCTGTTGCTGAAGTGGAGGAGCCAGGACAATTTAGTCATCGTGGGGGTATCGTCGATCTTTTCCCACCGACATTGCCACGTCCGATACGCGTAGAATTTTTTGGCGATGAGATAGAGTCACTGCGCACATTCGATCAGGAAACACAGCGTTCATTAAATCCGGTCTCGACCTGTATCATTGGACCTGCACGCGAAGCTTTACCTACACGTGGACCGGAGGCGGTGCAAGTCCTGGCGGACCTAGATAGTTCTATGCTCAATCGTGACGCGGAAGAGCGCTGGAAGCAAAACATAGAGGAGTTGCGGCAGAAACATTCCTTCGACGATATCGCCTTCTATCTACCTTACCTGCATAGTCAGGCTACGGTACTCGATTATCTACCACGCAATGGTTTGCTTGTCTTCAACAACCCGACGAACGCACAAAATCGTATTCGGGAACTTGACGACCAAGCTCATGAGATAAAAGAGCGTTTGGAGCAGGAACACGAAAATCCTACACGTTTGCGTGACATGTCTGTGAGTTGGAACCAGCTAGAGCCACAGCTACAGCAGCGTCGTCAACTCCAGTTCGCGGATGCACTCTCTGCCGCCGAGGGTGATTTTGATCTGAGTCAGCATGACGGAACAGAGCACCTGATGCCCTCGTTTAGTAGTGCTAATTCATATGGTGGACGTTTACGTGCGTTTGTGCAAGATTGCCGTAAAGCTCTTGATAGTCGCGAACGGGTCGTGATTGTCACAGCACAAGCACGACGTATGGCGGAGGTGTTGAGCGATGACAGTATCCTGGGTGAAAAGGCGATTCATGTCAGTGCTGGCACGAATATCTTGCAGTTGCCGGATGCTGGAACATTGGTGCTACTACAGGGACAATTGATGGAGGGATGGCAATCCTCTTCGTTGGGCTTGCATATCTACACTGATACCGAGATTTTCGGCTGGTCAAAACGGCGCAACATGCAACGCCGTAAGCCTGTTACTCCCGCATCGTTTCTCGCAGAGGTCAACCCCGGCGATTATGTAGTACATCAGGAACACGGTATTGGTCGCTTCGAGGGTCTGGTCAAAATGAATATGACGGGAGTTGAGCGCGAATACCTGCTGATTCACTATGCTGGTACTGATCGCTTGTACATTCCGACAGATCAACTTGATCGTGTCACACGCTACATTGGTATGGGTGAGGCTGTTCCTGCACTAAGTAAGCTCGGCACGACCGAGTGGACACGCGCCAAGTCGAAGGTGAAGGAAGGTGTACAGGACATTGCACGCGACTTGTTACGACTGTATAGTGCGCGTGAGGCGGCTCCTGGACACGCATTTCCACCAGATGCAGAGCAACCATGGCTACAAGAACTTGAAGATGCCTTTCCCTACGATGAGACGCCCGACCAAGAGCGAGCAATCGAAGAGGTGAAGGCTGATATGGAGCGACCTCGCCCAATGGATCGCCTTGTCTGCGGTGATGTTGGCTATGGGAAGACAGAGGTTGCGTTACGTGCCGCGTTTAAGGCCGTGTTAGACCAGAGACAAGTCGCGGTGCTTGTGCCAACGACAATTCTCGCGCTGCAACACTATAATACATTTCGTGAGCGTCTCAAGGCGTATCCAGTGCGCGTCGAGTTGTTGAGCCGTTTTCGTTCCGAGAAAGAACAGAAGCAAGTCCTGGAAGACCTCGCGTTTGGCAAGGTCGATGTGGTTATTGGTACCCATCGCCTGTTACAAAAAGATGTGATCTTCTTTAATCTAGGACTGCTGGTTGTGGACGAAGAGCAGAGGTTTGGCGTTGTTCATAAAGAACGCCTCAAGCAGTTACGTAGCGAGATTGACGTACTTACGATGACCGCAACGCCAATTCCACGCACGATGCACATGGCACTGGTCAATCTGCGCGATATGAGCGTTATCGAAACGCCTCCACAAGAGCGCTTGCCTATTCGCACGGTTATTCGTGAATATGACGAACCATTGATACGCGAGGCTATTCTACGCGAGATTGATCGTGGTGGGCAGGTCTTTTTTGTGCATAATCGCGTGCAAGGCATTCAAGTGATTGCGCAAAAGTTGCAGAGGCTTATTCCAGAGGCTCGTGTCGTTGTTGGACATGGACAGATGAACGAAGAACAGTTGGAACGCGTCATGATCGACTTCTCTAATGGAGAATATGACGTACTGGTTTCGACAACGATTATTGAAAATGGCCTAGATATTCCGAACGCAAACACAATTATCGTCAATAACGCGGCCTTCTTCGGCCTTTCGCAACTCTATCAGTTGCGAGGACGTGTCGGACGCGCTACACAACAGGCATATTCATACTTTTTCTATGGTAAGGATGCCAAGCTGACACAGATACAAGAAAAACGCCTACGTGCCATCTTCGAGGCAACAGAGTTGGGTGCAGGCTTCCGTATCGCCATGAAAGACCTGGAAATTCGCGGTGCTGGCAACTTGCTTGGGTCTGAGCAATCTGGCTCTATGAACTCAGTGGGCTTTGATTTGTACTGTAAACTTTTGGCAGAGTCGATACAAGAGATGCAAGGGAAACAAAGTGAACTCGCGACGGTAAGTACAACGGTTGACTTGCCATTGGATTCGTTTTTACCGGACGACTATATTGGTGATCGCACGCTCAAGGTAAATTTTTACCAGCGTTTAGCACACCTGAGTACATTAGAGCAGGTTGAGGCAATGACTGCCGAAATGACTGATCGTTTTGGGGTACCACCACTCTCAGTGCAAAATCTGATTACATTGGTACGGCTAAAGGTTGAGGCATCACGCCTGGGCTTTGAGTCTATCGCGATCAAGGATAATGAATTTGTGCTTACAGTGAGGCGTACAATCGTGCCTAACCGTATCGTACTGTATCGCCGTTTCCGTAATGAAGCACGCGTTCAGCAAGGTATCATCCGTATTCCCAAACGTCTTCTAGGACAAAACTGGTTGGAGCAGTTGCAAGAGTTGTTGCCAGCGATTACAACAACAGCATCATCGACAGCTTAATATACATTATAATGTAATGAAGCCACGAGCTTGCAGTTCTGAGAGGAGGCGATAGACCTCTTGCACCTCTTTATTCGTGAAGCGTGCCAAGTCAGTAACAGTTCTACGACCATCGACAAGCAGGTAAAGGGAGCGTTGGGGACGCGTCAAGGATAAGTTCATAACGTTTTGCTCGCTCACGAGTTTTTGCGGTCGCTGCTCATAGGAAGAAGTATCACCCACAGATTGTGAAGATGGAGAGGATTGTGGAGGTCTATTCGCGTTTGACGGAGGCAGCCGTGGTACTTGTGATTGAGGCGTGCCTGATTGTGGAATGACAGGTGATATGGAAGCGGAAGGTGGTATATCGTTTGATGCTTCGGGCACAAACAGGAAATAGACCTGACGCCATGTAAGGAGTTGAGAGAGTGCTTCTTGGCCTACGCGATTCTGTATATGGGCGTCTACGGGTTGGCCTTTTTGAAAGCGTATCTCGCCTTCTTCAAAACGTCCGTTTTCGTAACGCTCTACACTGAGAAGACCACTTTGGCGTCTTGTGCGAATCAACGCAAAGAGATCACTCATGCGCTCAGCAACATCATCTCGTCCTTTGGTCATGCCACAAACATTTCCTTTTATGACTAGTAGAGACGCACGAAAGGGACGCGAGCAAAAAGATTTTCGTAGGGAGACTAGTCTGTCCAAACACATGTGAGGAACCCCTGTACGGGTCTGATTTCATCACACCCTGTTAGCATTGATCCCTTTTACAGCAGTGATGCAACGTTTCAACATATCCCGTTAACATAGTTAACTGACACGAGGGTGTGATGAAATCAGACCCGTACAGGGGTTCAATGCCTCAGCGTTTCTCTTCCCGACAAATGACGTTTGACAGACCACCACGACAGGATATCAAATCAGTTTGGGTCAAAAATTAAAACCGTTTTAACGTCTTGTGTGCATAAGATGGAACGTCAATGCTTGCTTGTAATCAAGTACGCTGACACGACCATTTTTGATGACCTGATTTGCAAGGTTCAGCAAGGTGGACACGACCTGTAGACGTGTGTCGTCGTAACGCTCTTGATGGTGTAACATCTCCAAAAGCTGTGGAGGACTCTGATCGGCTATCTCTAGTCCTGAATGGACAGCCTCAACACGCAACCAAATAATGAGTTGGTGGCGCATCTGCTCAAAAATTGCGATATCGTCATCACCGACCTGCATCAATGCACTGTCGTGATGCTCACGTTTACTTACAGTTGTAGACGATGCTGCAAGCGTCGCAGTGGGTGCGGTGGTCTGTAACGAACTTTGTGTATCTATGACAGGAGTTGCTGGTGCAACAGGCATGGGTGATACAGGCGGTGATACTGTTAATGGTTGTACTGAGACTGTAGAACGAGACGTGCCATTCGATTCAGTTGATTTTGCGGATGGCAGTGGCATCGGAGTTAATGGCTCATCCGTTGCAGGTAGTCCAGGTGTCGGTATCTCCTGTTTCCATACAGGAGTAGCCGTTGATGAGGCTACCGATGCCGCAGGAGTAAGCGGTGTAGAGGGACGTTGTGGAGTTACATTTGGCAGTGCAGTTGGATTCAGCGGCGCGGTACTCTTTGTGCCTTGTAAGGGTGACGTAGTAATACGAGAATTTTTTTGTGCTCTACTGCCCGACGCTTGCATAGGTTCTTGTTCGACACGTGTTGGACCGGTGCGATTGGTTCTACGTTGGGAACCACTTGTTGTAGGTGTTGCTGGACTCTCACTTGGGGGTGTTGAAGTTTTGACTTCACCACGCAGTTCCTGAAGTTGTTGCTGCAATAGCATCGTTGTCGTCACAATCTGCTCCCACGTAGGCTCAACGTGTCCTTTTCCAGACGTAGCCCAAGAGATAGCTTGTCTTGGACTTCCAAAAGGAGGTATTCCATGACGATCTTGACGCTGACCCGTGACGTGGTTACGTAACCCTTGTGCAACCGTGGTAGATGTAGACGTAATCAACATACGAACGTCTGACATTCGCTTGCGACCCTGCTCACCAAAGAAACTGCGGTTGCGTTGTACAAACTGGATAAATAGCCGCTCAATAGAACGCTGAAAATCAGGCGACATCAGGTCAACACGATTCCAGGAAGTGAAATCTACTGAACTCAGGTACAACCATACCTCTTGACGCTTAGCACGATCCACTGGACGCATACGCAATGAGTCGGTACGATAATCAAAGAAACGTGGATAGCAGAAGTTTGCAATAATGGTCTCTGCCAATTCAGCTTTCAAACGTGCCACTTCTGCAGGTGGAAGTTGGCCTAAATAGATACCCGTCACGTCAACCTCTTTCGTGCTACTACGTCTCATACCAAATATGTGTTCAACTATATCATGCAATGGTCCGAATTGCCACAATTTGTACAGCTTTCCTATTCGGAGTCAGGGAAATATTGGATGGTGCCTGCACAATATGCAGTGGCAACCGAGCGTTTACGTCCATTATTGTACTCCCATTTTGCACTAGAGGTACAAGTGCGATAGCTACATGGGCTATGCCAACTGGAACGCGGTTTGCCTGCACATTAAATAATCTACTTGTCAAACGTATCATCATGCCAGCCTTGAGCGTATCAGTCTGGCACCAGGAAACAGCGGGGAAATCTGCTGTACCTTGGTACTCATTACCATTTTTGTCTGTCATAAATGTCACGACTTGTAATGGCATACTGAGAGGCGCGATAATTTTCCAGTACGTTGTCACTGAAAGAGAGTCACTACTGACACTAAATGGTGTGGGTGCATCTATGCTAGAGCCGATCAGGTCCATCGTATTTTGCGAGGTTTTGGGGTCCGTAAACGCCACGTCCACGCGATTTTTTATGTTTTTCGATGAGATGTTGATGTAGGAGCAAAAACTAGCTGGCAAATTCGGCAGAACTAACACATTACTTCCAGATGTACTGGGTTGTATAGGTGAAAGCGCGGAAACACCTGGTGCGGGCAAGCCGTGCTTCAACAACAAATAGCCATCGCTTGCAGCCACGATACCATAATTTCCACTAAGCATCACATTTTTGGCTTCGTTGATGTAGTCGTTGGAGCCATAGAACGGTGTAATATCGCTCGTGGTGTCTAAGAAGATATAATCCGCGACGGTATCCCCATACGGGAATTGATAAATGTGCGAACGATGACTAATGTGCGGAATAAGATTTGATTGCGCCGAAACCGAAGCCGTTGGCGGAATCATAGCCATAATTGATTGGGCCGATGCATAGTGAGCTTGTTGTACAGGCCACTTAAATTCCTGTGAGAAAGGTGCTGTACCACGTTCATAGTCAGCATGATAGACGGCGAAAAGAATCACACATAATAGTATAAGTAGGACACCACTATGTGCAATCCAGTCTACACGTCTAGTTGGAAAGGCAAAGTTGTTGTCCCTCTGTTCCAGTTGTACACGAAGTCTTGCAATAATTTTTTGTACAAGCCAGACGATGAGGACTAACGCTTCGATGGTTGAAAAAATTAGCACAGGTATCATTTCAGCATCATACTGATAGAGACCACTATATTGGCTTGGATCATTGCTGAGCAGATTTAATGCTAATGTTGGTAATGCAAGTACCCACACCCAGGGAGCTAACAACGCAAGGTAGGCTGTGGGCGCGAAAATGGTACGTAAATAAATAAAATGATCGTGCTCAAATACATGCGCTTTGATGATGCTGACGGGATGAAGCAGGATATTTTTAGCAATCTGTAGGGGACCACTCCCTAAATATGTATAGCGCGAGGTCAAGAGGGAATGGCCTGTGGGACTGGAAATATGGACAACGTATAAACCCACACCTGTCCAAACGGCGGCTAGCAGGACCAATGCTACTCCACTACGCCAACGTCGTTGAAATACCATAGACCAAAGACCGTATAAAGCAACAACAATAGGTATCTCTTCTTTACAACCCATAGCAAGAATAGCAAAGACAAATAGCCATACTGTACGCCGTGTATACATGAAATACAACATGAAGAGTAACAGTGAGGCGGTGAGTGTGACTGCATGAAAATCAAATATTGTGGCCCATTGAAGGGCAGGATACAGAAGATAGAGTGCCGCAATCGCAACACTCGCCAGTTCGCTCCGTAGACGCAAACGTGCTAGCCAGAATGCGGGAAACGCACCACTGGCAACCACAAGTGTCTGTATTACTTGCAACGTCTTAGGATTGGGTATGAAAAGATAGGAAATAGAAACGAGTAAGAGTGTTGGCTCAAAGTGAATAGCGAAACGCGAAATACCCGCTAGATTGAGATTTCCATAGCAATTTGTGTCACTTATAGGATTACAGATAGATTGATGGAAGAATTGTCCATGCCAGACGCTCCACACAGCCTGATCCATGATGCCAAGGTCTTCACCATGTGTTAGAAATGCATCATGCTGACCAGTATTAAAGAGAATAAAAAATATACTGAATGCGAGTGCGAAGAGCGCAACTACTCCTGTAGCAATCCAAAATAGAGATGTACGTGGCATTGGCTCAGGAGCAGGGTAGAGATAGAGACGGCTGAAAAAAACAGACAGCCGTTTACGCCAACTTTCGTTATTCACGTATGGCTCCTCCTTCGAGGGGGATTTGGGATGTGGATTTTGCTAGCTGTTCTTGTTGCATGGCCTGCATCTGTTTTCGACCCGCAAGATAGGCGATGCTCACGCACACAAGTTCAGCAAGTGTAGAGACAAGCCGAGAGAGAATAGCAATGATGGGACCAAGCGCAAGGGGAAGTGTTGACAGAGCAAGCACGAAAAGACCCTCTATTGCTCCTTCACGAAAACCAAGTCCACTGGGCGTGATGAAGGTGAGAAAACCGATGTCCCAGGCAATTGCATATATACCAATACAGATAGGTAGAGCCGCAAGTGGGAGCGTGGGATAGAGCGCGAGTGTCAGAATATAGAAAGCACTACCTGCGATAATCCAGCTTACACACCATGCTGCTGTCACCAGCAAAATATCACTATAACGTAAAGTAAGAACAATAGGGTCTCGTTTCAAAAGACGCAATGCCGCGTTTAAAAGACTCCCCAGTATACGCGGATGGAGAAATACAAGCAACAAGAGCAGGAGTAGTACACCGATAATCACAAGAAACGATTTTCCGACAAGCAATGTATGCACAGTGCCAAGTCCACCCCAGAACAACAGACTACACGCGAAAATAAAAGCTCCAGCGGCAAGTTTGGTAATGAGTTCAACGGTCATACTTGTAAAGGCGATGGGACGCGAAACACCATATTTTCCGACCCAGAGGATACGGGCGAGCACATGCCACACGTTCCCTGGAATGTAACGTACAAACTCCGAGGCTAAATAAATACGCAAGGATGTACGCAAGTCTATATGCGAGCCTAAACGGTTTAACACAGCTTGCCAAATGAGACCATACGAGAGTTCTTGTAGCAGAAAACCACCAAATGCCAACGCGATCAACCAGGGGTTCCACTGAAAAGGATGGGCCATTAGCTGTTTCCACTGGCCCACGACAAAGCTGAGAAAGAAGGCTAATACGGCTATAGGCAAACCTATCTGTAGAATACGTTTGCCGATTTTTTTGAGCGAAGAGGTTTGCATTAGTCGAGTTCCTGCCTGATATTGTATTCTTCTCCAGGCTGGAACGCATAATAGCGAATCATCTCGCTTTGTAAGCCAGTCAGGATAAATTGCACACCAAAGATCATGAGCAAGATACCCACAAAGAGCAGTGGCTGATTGTGAATAGGGTCATGAGTAAAGAATCTGCTCGCAATAACGACGTAAGCGTCTATCAGAATACCGATAAACAATGTCCACAAGCCAAGCGGACCAAACAGCCGTAGAGGAGTGCGTAAGAATGTAGTAAGGAACAAGACGTTCAACAGATCAATAAGTCCACGCGCGAAACGGCGTGCGCCATACTTGGAGACACCAAATTTGCGAGGATGATGGCGTACTTTGATCTCAGTGACACGATAGCCACGCCAATGAGCCATGACCGGAATGAAGCGGTGAAACTCACCGTAGAGTTTTAAATGAGTGTCTTCAATCACGTCACGATTATAGGCTTTGAACCCATTGTTAATGTCATGCAGATGCACACCCGTCATCTTGCTTACCATCCAGTTGAAGATACGCGATGGAAATGTCTTGGAAAGCGGATCGAGGCGGGGAAACTTCCAACCAGAGACGAGATCATAGCCTTCGTCGAGTTTCGCAAGAAAGTTTGGAATCTCTGCCGGGTCATCTTGCAGGTCGCCATCCATGGTGAAAACGACTTTACCTCGGCAACGGCTAAAGCCCGCGACAAGCGCAGGTGTTTTTGAGAAGTTCCGTCGGAAACGAATCACGCGGACAATACCGGGATGTTCAGTATGAAGTTTTTCTAGTTCTTTAAAGGTGCTATCAGTGCTACCATCATCGACAAAAATTACTTCATAACGGTCGCCAATTGCATCCAATTGTGCCGATAACTTTTCATAGAGAGGACGTACATTCTGCTGCTCGTTCATAACAGGGACAACAATTGATATAGCAACCTCTGGTAGTGGAGTTGCAAGCACTGAGGACTGTGGCTCGACTACTCTCGTTGGGACTTCTGTCTGCTGCATTCTTCGTATTCTCCGCTCATAACCCTATAGGAAATATATAACCCTCTAATTGGCACTCATTATAGCATACGGTCATTTACAAGCTCTAACGTGTGGTACCATCTATCTTTTTGATTAGTTTCTGATTAATAGAACGCTTGAGTAACAAAAAGGGACACATGTTGATAGAATATTCCTATTCCCGACACGATTCTTGTGCTCCATGCGTTACCTACTACCCACTACGCTATCATAGCAAGGGAAACTCAAGAAAGCATCAAGACAGTGTAAATTTTGTTCGAGTTTGCTATCAGCACGACGCGATCAATCGGTCCCTACAATTGATTCACTTGTACCTTCGCAAAGAGGTCTGGACGGTCTGAGGTGATCGAGTCTATGCCTGTTGCGGCGATACGGCGCATTTCTTCGAGCGTGTTGACGGTCCAGCAACCAAGTTTGAGGCCGTGGGCATGGACTTTTTCAGGCATGTCAGGGGTGAAGAGATCGCTATCCATGTTGAGCCAGTCTACACCAAGAGAGCTAGCTTGTTGTAGAAGCGTCTCAAAGGCATTTTCGCTTTGCGGCTTCCAGATATCTTCTGAAATGATTGCGGCTGTTTTGAGTGACGGTTCTAGTGATTTGATGAGGGGAAGGATGAGCAGGTCAAAGGAAATGATGAGTACACTATCGAGCATACCTGCGGCACGTATCTCTTTGACAACGGTCTCGGCGATATCTGGATACCGTCCGTAAGTGCCGTCACGCTTGCTCGTTTTTATCTCGACATAGACCTGCGTGCGTGCTCGTGCCAGATCGAGGACCTCACGTAAGGTTGGAATACGCTGGGGTTCGGGCCAACCGCCGGAGAAGTGCGCAGCGGCATTGAGCGAACGCAGGTAGGCAAAGTCTAGATCGAGAATGTTTCCCTCCCCATTCGTCAGTCTTTCGACAGTGTTATCGTGAAACACAATCGCATGACCATCTTTGGTCATTTGCACATCAAGTTCGATAGCATCGACGGCGAGTGTGAGCGCAGTACGAAAAGCCGCAAGTGTATTTTCAGGGGCGAGACGAGAGCCGCCCCGATGAGCTACGCGTTGGAAATCTGTTGCCATGAAGAACTGTACCTCCTGTGCGAGAGCTATTCTGCGCTCTCATTCTACCATCTATGACGACAAGAACCTTCCTTTTGGGTGAGTTTTGTATCATATTTTTGTTGTATAGTACAGGGAATAGTGTACAGAGAGGAAGACATGTGTTATGGCATTGACACCAGGGATGAAGGCCGAGGTAACAACAACGGTTGTGCATGAGAATACTGCCGCGTCGGTAGGTGCAGGTGGCGTTGAGGTATTTGGGACACCAATGATGATCGCGCTGATGGAGAATGCATCATGGCAGGCGGTCATCGACGGACTTGAAGAAGGCTATGTGACGGTGGGGACGGTGGTCGATGTACGCCATCTTGCCGCGACACCACTTGGTCAGAAGGTACGTGCGGAGGCAGAGTTGCTTGAGGTTGACGGACGAAGATTAGTCTTCAAGGTTGAGGCATACGACGAGCGACGCAAGATCGGCGAGGGTCGGCATGAACGCGCTATTGTGCAGCTCGAACGCTTCTTGAGCCGATTATAGTACTTGCTATTTGTCAACTAGTATGATATAATCGAAGGTACATCAAGACGAGGAAATACCTTGTTGACGTGTAATTTTCTTCATTTGGGGATGTCGGGTTTCGACAGGTGACTCGATTGAAGATTTGCAGGCCGAGGTGTCGGTAAAGCACTCTCGTTAAACAACCGACAAAAAATAGTTGCAAAACCAGCAACAACCTACGCTCTCGCTGCCTAAGAAGTAGTTGAGTCGTCATCCCGCCAGTTTTCACCTATGGGACTGGGCCGGGATGTCAAAAACATAGGCTGCTATGACGGAGACCGTCTTCTAACCGTCATTTAAGACCAGAGGGCCAGCACGAATGTATCCTGTCGGTGGGAGACTGACGTGTCAAATAAAGCATCGACTACGCCTGTAGCATATTCTCCAGTAGGCTCGTTTGGACAGGGGGTTCGACTCCCCCTCATCTCCACCAGTAAAGCAAGGTGTGAAGCGGCTTCACACCTTGCTTTTTTGTTGATAGATTTGCTATTCACTACACAGGCACGCAACATTGAGAGAATGTTTCTACGAAGACTTCATGATGGAGACAGCGTTGAAATTGGCGAAACTGAATTTCTTTTCGGTACCTACACTAGTTGGATAAAAGATACAGCCGATAGTAGTGGCATTGCGCAACGCTCCACTCATTCGTCTAAACACAGCACAGAAGATAGTTTCTCTCGAACCAAATTTAAGAATGCTGTAAGCTTTGTTAGTCGAAGAGTTGTTTAGATAACTATGTTACAATTGGTGTAGTGTCGTTATCAGAAGATCAGGCCAAGAGGAGGAAACATTTTCATGGCACACCAAATGACGGTCACGCTCAGCGATCAGGAATATGACGCTCTCAGAGCAGAGGCTGCTAGGAATGGACAACCACCTGAAGCGTTCCTATACGAAATGACAGTACGTCAACTTCAATCCTCTTTAACAGAAGAAACAATGAAGCGACCATTAACGGGGCGAGAGTTCATGGAACAGCAATATCGTGAAGGGAAACTGCTCAATCTTCCTACACGACGACCATTAACTCAAGAGCAGGAAGCCAAGCGTCAACGACTGGCAAAATTGTTTTCTGGAGGCAAGACTGCCTCCGATATGGTGATTGAAGACCGGGGGCCTTACTAATGGCCGTCTACTTTTTAGACACGTCAGCCATTGTGAAACGCTACATCTTAGAGCATGGGCAATCATTGATTCTCGACATCTGCGCCGCCGATCATGGTCACGACCTCTACATCTCACAAGCTGCACTTGTTGAGGTTGTAACAACGTTTTGTCGGAAAGCTCACGAGAAGAGCATCTCTCCTAATGAGCGAGATGAACTTATTGGTGCTTTCCGCCAAGATGTGCAAGAAGAATATGGCATTCGACCTGTCACAACAGTTATCTATACCGAAGCTGGTAATCTATGCCGCTCTCATCGGCTACGTGCCTACGACGCCATACAGTTAGCATGCGCTCTTGACTTACTCAATGAAAGTAGAGCAAAGCAATCGCCCGAACCTACTTTTGTCTGTGCTGACATCAACCTCTTAAATGTTGCCATTGCAGAAGGAATGAGCATCGAAAACCCTAACGATTATCAATAAGATGGACAAGACATAGCATACCTTATAACTCAATAAAGGATGATACAAATCATTACTTTGGTGTTGCCTTTTTCGTTGCGTTTCTCTACAATGAAGGGACAGAAGCACACAAGAGAGGACAACACGCATATGGCAGACCAAGAACATGTTGACATCCTGCGACGAAGCGTAAAGGAATGGAATAGATGGAGAGATCAGCATCATAAACTCCCAGACCTCAGTGGTGCTAACCTCAGTGGTGCCAAACTCAGTGGTGCTGATTTCGATGATGTTAATCTCATCGGTGCTAATCTCAGTGGTGCTAACCTCATCAGTGTTACCCTTAGTGGTGCTGACTGTACAGGTGCTACCCTTAGTGGTGCTGACCTTAGCTTTGCTAATCTCATGATTGCTGACTTTAGCAAGGCTAATTTTATTAGTGCTGACCTCAGTGGTGCCAACCTCAGTGGTGCCAACCTCAATGGTACTGACTTTAGTGGTGCTATGCTCCAAATTGCTAACTTCAACGAGGCTAATCTCAGCGATGCTACTCTCATTGGTGCTACTCTTAATGATGTCAACTTCAATGAAGCTAATCTCAGCAATGCCAATTTTAGTGAAACTACAGTTTGGGCAACGATTTTTGGAAACGTTGACCTACGAACCGTGAAAGGGCTTGAAACGGTGCATCATAGAGGACCTTCGACTATAGGGACGAATACTCTTGAACGTTCGCATGGCAAAATTCCAGAAGTATTCTTACGCGGTGCAGGACTCAGTGATACTTTTATCAGGTACACACGTACATTGGTCTCGAAACCAAGTGACTACTACACCTGCTTTATTAGCTATTCGAGTAAGGATGAGGTATTTGCTAAACAACTGCACAGCGATCTGCAAAGAGAAGGGGTACTCTGTTGGATTGCCAACGAAGATATGGACATTGGCGACAAAATTAAGTACCGCATTGATTCTTCTATCCGTAAGTATGATAAACTGTTGCTCATTCTGTCCAAACACTCTATTGATAGTACATGGGTTGCTTACGAAGTGGAACGCGCATTGAGCAAAGAACCCACAGGAGTACAGAATGTCTTGTATCCTATTCGACTGGACAAGGCTATTATGACGTGCGACAAGGAATGGGCAAAAGAAATCAAAGACACACGGCATATCGGCAACTTTGAGGCATGGAAGACTAATCACGACGCCTACCAAGCCAGCTTCAAACTCCTGTTGCGTGCGCTCAAAGCAAAGAACACGACCAGCAAGGAAGGTAGATAGCACACCACCTATTAGTGTTTCACTCAGTAGAAAGGCTGGACCAGTTTCATGAACACAGACCAAACCAGAAGTGAAAAGAAGTATTATTGCTCTTTTTGTGATAAAGAACACGAACAGGTGAAAAGGCTTATTGCAGGACCAAGAAACGTCTATATTTGCAATGAATGTATTGTGTTATGTAACCAAATTATCGAAGAGACAGAACATGTAAAACCTATCGAACAAAAGTAAATGTTTCACTCAAAGGTCAAGCCTCACCTTACATATCCTTACGCAAAGGTCCCATTTTTACACAAGGACATGACCATAGCAAGGCGATGATGTTATAGTGTTATGAGGAAGTGGTATTCTACCGAATGCGGCTTTCTCTGAATGATGTTTGTATGAGAAGAAAATGGAGTTCGTCACGCTATGGCATCCAATGCACGCTTTTGGGGGAAAAGACGTTATGCAGGTTTCCTTGTTATTCTTGCGATAAGTGTGAGCCTTATTGGTCTAAGTGTTGTAATGTTTGCACATTTCACTCATCCACCTCGTAAAGAACCGAAAGTCAACGTTGCTCTCGCACCTACACAAACAAGTACTATAGCTCCTATTTCAGGTACGACACCAACTGTCAACCCAACTCTTTCACCATCAAGCACAGTAATTGCCACGAGTACAGCGTCACCCATAAGCACAACAACTCCGACTGCGAGTAGCACTCCGCTTCCATCAAATGCGACAACCCCTATGGCAAGTCCCACAGCGCCACCGCGCTCGACGGTTGTAGGTTCGCCATTACTTTATGGAACAAACTTAGTGCTTGCGGATGCAAATGATCCAATACTTACATCATCAGTTAACCAAAGTCTACTGGAGCAAATTCACATACAGATTATACGCATGCCGATCCGAACAGGCGTCCCCGAAGCGGTGAACGTGCAGGCAGCCCAGATGATTAAAAACATGGGGGCGGTACCCGATATCATTTTGTTTAGCACACAAAGCGCACAATCACAGGCGAACAATATATTGGTAATTACTGATATGAACCGTATATTTGGCAACACTAGAGTCTATTATGAATTCGGGAATGAAGATGATCTGAAAGGAATCACTCCTGCTGCATACACGACAGCATGGGATGCGAGTATCCCTATGCTCAAGCAGAAGGCACTCAATGGATGGTTTATCGGACCAGTCACTTATCATTATGATGCTGCGTACCTGGCATACTTTGTCAGTCACGCAAAGCCGTTCCCTGATTCGGTCAGCTGGCATGAATATGGCTGTCGCCCCAATGATACCATTGCTTTTTGCATGGCACATCTTGCGACCTGGACAGCACAATTTCAAAACGCGTACAATATTATCAGCACAACAGGTAAGGCATTACCTATTATGATTACTGAGTGGAACTATGATGCGATTGCAACACCTAATGATGGAAAGAACAACAATAGTACGTTTATGCACGACTGGACGATGGCAGCATTGCAAACACTCGCCGCGAATCACATTTATGCCTCTATGCAGTATTCATGCACAGATCCCCTGATGCCACTTGTCACTCCCGGAGGAACATTGACAGCGCAGGGCAATGCCTTTTCCGATTCGTATAAACAACTTGTCCTTGACCATTAAGATATAGAGAGAAGACAATTGTTTGAAATGAAACGCGAGAATATCATGAATGCATTGGAAAGCTCTGCTTATATAGTGTTAGGAATAGTCGGTTTGCTGTGGCTCTTGTTGCCACTTGGAAGCAAAACGCTGAAGCGGTGGTTTGATACACTTCCGCGTATGTCGCTTTGGGATAGTCTCACTGCATTGCTCTTTGTGATTGTGGGCATTATCTGCACAATACGGTTGTTCGAGGTATTCAAGACACAAAAATTTAACCTGGACCCAAGCTTAGACCCACGCTTCCTGGGACTGTTGCTACTGTTACTTGCATTTATGTTCTTTAGTAGAGCGGCAAGCAGAAGACGAACAGAATAAGGAGACGTTACGCTCTTTTCCAACGTGGTATACTTCTAAACAGAGATTATATATTTGTTCTTCAGGAGATATTCAATGGAAGATAGAACTTCTCTACCAAGTGTGCCTTCGTCAAAGACGCCTGGACAGGTACAAGATGCGGCAAATACAACGGGTACAAAATCTGAGGCTGATGCACCAAAAGAGCATGGTGGTGAGTCACTGGAAGATGCTGTAAAGGCGGCAGACCGAGTTGGTGGAACGGCAGCGACGCCCGACGCGAAAGCTCATGAGCAGAGAAAAGCCTATGGTACAGCAAAGACGGAAAACTTGCGTGACTCTGGTGCGTGGAGGATTCTCCTCCCAACATTTGTTGTGTTATGCTGCTTACTCATCCTAGCTATTCCACTTATTATTCTAGGTCCACTATTGTATAATTCGCTTGATCCAAAGGCGGCATCGAACGCAGTTGCACATGTACCTCTTATATGGGTGTGGATCGTGATGACGATTATCGAGGTCGGCCTTGCGCTAGTGATCGGCTATGGACTACTCAGAATTTTCACGACACAAGCAGGAAACTACCGACGATAAAGAATGGGTATACAACATGTAGGGACCGATGTATCACGTCCTCTTGGCGACCATGTGACGACGAGGACGTGATGAATCGGTCCCTACAGGGTTTTCTCCAATGCTAGCAGCCATGATTTTGTGGGCAGACCACCACCATAGCCTGTGAGAGTGCCATTACTGCCGATAACGCGATGACAGGGTACAATGATAGCAATTGGATTGGCTCCATTCGCGGCTCCTACTGCTCGTGGGGCGTTGGGCCGACCAATTGTGAGGGCAAGTTCGCCGTAACTGCGCGTCTCTCCGTAGGGAATGTTACAGAGTTCACGCCATACACGTACTTGAAATGGTGTACCTTGTAAGTCGAGTGGAGTAGAAAACGGAACCTTCTCGCCCGCAAAGTAGCGGTGTAGCTCGTCTTTCGCCTGTTGTAGGACCGGATGAGTTGCACGGCTCGCTTGCTCGCTTTGCCCATGTTTCTTTGCCCACAACAGCCCTTTATCAAGCGATGTCCCTGGTGTTCCTACCCAATGCAGGCCCGCATCCGATGCCAATAGCACGCACTCACCCATTGGACTTGGCACACTATCCCACACAAGTGGGCCTATATGATGTTGTTGCACAGCCACCGTTTTCCCCTCCTTCTTGTACATATATTCTAGTTCTTGTAGTGTAACATGGGGTACAAAACATGGCAAGATTGACCATAGAAAATACAAAAGATATAGTACCTATTACTGGAAAAAATACTTGACTTTTGAGAAGACTCTGAGTACACTCTGTACATACGAGCGGCGGTAGGGACCGATGTATCGCGTCCTTGTCGGCGGTTGGTTGCCAGAAGGACGCGATACATCGGTCCCTACGAAAGGCAACAAATGATTGTCTAGGTACGAAAAGGGGGTGAAGTTCTATGAAACAACATAGTGTAACTGAGTTAGGCTGTGTGCGGAGTTACGCAGAATATGGAACGCACTTCCTGAACACATGTGGAGTGTAGTCGAGAAAGACGCTATGCTAGTTGATATTGCAGTTCAGAAGGTTCCATATTTTTTAGTGAGTTCGAGTAGACTCGTTCGCCTCCAACCCTCCTCACAAAGCACAATACTTCAAAATTCTACATATCTATTGAATTTTTCCGCAAAGAAGGTGGCATGAATCGCCCAGTTGTGTTGTCTCCTGTAGGCATATCGCCACGCGTTGGGAGGCCCTGTACTCTTTTTGTAGTACGAGAAAGGCATTACATTCTTGCGTAACCGACATCTTCTGTACGAGCAGAAGCAGAGAATCACCACACTCAAAGGAGAGGAGGTGACAGCATGAGAGGCAAGCTACGCGATAAACGCGCGACGAAACGCGACGTATTCAAACGTGAGGTTGTGGATCGCAAACGTCCAGCGAGACATGATACACGTTTAGCTCCCTGGCTCAATCAAGAACTTGATGAGCAAGAGGACGAATTGCTAGAGGAAGAAGCCGAAGAAGAAACAGTGATTACGCTTCTTCCTCAGCCCCAACCCCAAACAAAGTAGGATAGAGATAACAAAACGTGTGCAGGAACTCGGCAATGCTGAGTTCCTGCACACGTTTTGTTATCGAAGATTTTATGGAATGTCAATGCCAGGGAACATACGCCTAGCGATAACGAGACGTTGAATTTGCGCTGTGCCTTCAAAGATGTCGAAAATCTTGGCATCACGGAACCATTTATTCAGGAACTGCTTGGCTTCCGAATTTTCGCCAGGAGCGGAGATACGCACACCTGCTGCTGTGATTTTCATGACCAGTGCGCCCGCATAGGCTTTACACATCGACGCCTCTTTCGAGTTGGGAATACGTTTATCGGCCATCCACGAAGCACGCCACACAAGCAGACGCGCCATCTGGAGTTCTTGTCCAAGCTCCTCTAACTCCTCCTCGATCTCACGACGTTTGTGAAGAGGGAAGCCTTTAGGGAGTTCCTCTTTGACCCACTGCTGCGTCGTCTCATAAGCTGCACGCGCGAGGCCAAGTGCCAGCGAGCCGACCATCGGACGTGTAGCATCAAGCGTGCCCATAGCCGCTTTGAACCCTGCTTTTTTGCTCTTTTCACGACCAGCAAGCAGATTTTCTTGTGGTACACG
>CAXTWV010000045.1:20069-21129 GCA_964248005.1 uncultured Ktedonobacteraceae bacterium
GGTGGTGCAGCGAGACCAGGACCGGGGATAGCGGTTGAGAGGCCAGCGTCACCCCAGGCCATCTCTTCCTGCGAAAGGACTGACAGCACATTTTCTTGCTTCTCTTCACCCGAAGCTTGCATGCGTGCTTGCCCCGATGAGCCTGCCCAGAAACGCTGCTGCATGTTCAAAAAGAAGTGCTCTGGTATTTTTTCGCTGCGGTCACATTCAAGCGAGATTGGACGCATCTCCTCGGCTGCAATCGAATGGGCGTAGTCTCGAAAAGCCTCTTGTGATTTGCTGAGTGTAAAGTTTAGCATTGCTTTGTTTACTCCATTGCTGCTGCGTTGCGTGTCCACATTTCGACAGGATGATCTTGCAAGTAGCCCGCGCCGCCGAGAACCTGAATTGAGTCAATAGTTGCTGATTTCGCGATCTTGAGGGCCTGCTTTTGAGCGGCTTCGGCATTCTGAACCAACGATGCTATTTCGGCATTATTATCCCATTGAATGGCGGCATTCCAGACAAGCAAACGCGCTGCATCAAGCTTCATCGCCATCTCTGCTACCATAAAAGCGATTCCTTGATACGATGCAATGGGACGCCCAAAGGCGATACGTCCACTTGCGTAGTCCCGTGCATATTCGACTGAGGCACGCGCCATACCGCAAGCGACACCCGCACGCAGAATTTCGTACAGGATAATAGCACGCTTTACGTTGTCGTTCCCTGGTTCACCTAACAAGCAAGATGCAGGAACAACGACATTCTCAAAGCTATACGAGGCACTTGGGGCAGCAATTAAGCCAAGTTTTTGTACATCTTCGCTGATACGCAATCCGTTGGCGTGTTCTGGCACGACAAATGCGCAGAGACCGTCCAGGCCACTTGTTCCCTCTATACGAAAGAGCGCAATACGCAAGGCACTCTGCCCGCCATGAATTACATCGCGTTTGGTCCCGTTGAGGATATAGGTATCACCATCTTTACGAGCCGTTGCAGTGATATCAGCAAGCGTATAGCCGCCAGTACGTTCCGCGAAGGCAAAACTTCCACGCAATGCATGTCCAGTCTCGCCATT
>CAXTWV010000046.1:0-20660 GCA_964248005.1 uncultured Ktedonobacteraceae bacterium
ATGAGTGTATCATAATGAGAATGGAAATTCATGTCAACATTTATGTACTTTTGTACATTTACGAAATGTAGGGGTCTCATTCATGACACCCTGTTGGCATACCACAATGTTTGAAGGACACGTATCAGCGTTTCAACCCTCTCTACCATGGTGAATCGCCAACAGGGTGTCATGAATGAGACCCCTACAGTATGCGTTTCTATAGTAAATATATTAGCGTACACCTAGGATCAGCTCAATTGTCAGTTGATCGAGCTTTTCATAGCGATAGCCACGTTGCGCCAGCTTCTCGACATCAAACGTTGCGGCCCTCAGTTTACTCACGGTATCTGTGCTATAGCCACTTAGCAGACCGCCATAGGCTTGATCTCCTCCGTTGATTTCGGCAAGTAGTGCCTGAATCTCTGGATCGGCGTTGAAGCGGTGCGTTTTTTCTTTAAGCATATTGTAGGTGCGCATGCAGCCGAGTGCGAAATCCCATACACCCGCCTCGTCTTCAGTGCGGTAAGAGTGTGCATCATAGTGGCGTGGTCCGTCGTACTTCTGATCTTCGAGCAACTTGACCAGGAAGAAGGCACTCTTAATATTTTCGCTGCCAAAGCGGAAATCCTGGTCGAAGCGTGGTCCCTTCTGATCGTTGAGGTCGATGTGAAATAACTTGCCTGCTTCGAGTGCTTGCGCCACACCATGTACAAAGTTGAGACCCGCCATATGCTCATGAGCTACCTCTGGATTGACGCCGACCAGATCAGGGTGGTCAAGCGTGTAGATGAAGGCGAGCATATGCCCAATCGTCGGCAGATAGGTGTCAGAGCGTGGCTCGTTTGGCTTGGGTTCAAGCGCAAGACGCATCTTGTAGCCCTTATCGAGCACATACTGTGATACAAAATTGATCGCATCGCGCATCCGTTTCAGTGCAACCACGGGGTCTTTGCTGGCTTCTGCATCGACACCTTCGCGCCCGCCCCAAAAGACATAGGTCGAGGCACCCAACTCGGCACCTAGATCAATTGCGTTCAACGTCTTCTGGAGCGCAAAGGCTCGCACCGCTGGATCAACTGACGTGAAGGCACCATCCTTAAAAATAGGATGGAAAAATAGGTTGGTTGTCGCCATTGGCACAATCATTCCATTGTCGGACAGGGCTTTTTTGAACTCACTTACAATCTGGTCTCGTTCTGAGGGAGTCGCATCGAACGGCACAAGGTCATTATCATGCAAATTGATGCCCCATGCACCTAACTTGGCGAGTTGTTGTACGCTATATACAGGGTCGAGCGCGGGTCGTACAAATTCGCCGAATGGGTCACGTCCACGATTGCCGACGGTCCATAGGCCAAAACTGAACTTATCTTCTTTCTTTGGTACATATGCGTCACTTGTGCTTTGATGTGAAAGTGCTGATGATGGTACTGAGGTCATACTGATCGCCTTTCTAAAATAACTACCATTGAAAGCCTAACATCAGTAATGTATCACATCTAACAGTTTTACCCTGTAAAGTTACAGCATAACAATGGTTATGTCGGTAATAAGAATATTGTATCCTCTCCAACTTGAAGCGATATTTCCTGTGCAACGTTTACTATATAGGGAGCATTTTTATATTTATCACGCCCTATTCGTTCCAATTTGGAAAGTAGTATCTATTATGACTGAGAGCATGAACAGCGTAGGACAACAAATTGGCAATTATCATCTCGACCGCTTACTTGGACATGGCGGCTTCGCGGATGTCTATCTTGGGACACATGTCTATCTCAATACACAGGCAGCTATCAAACTTTTACATACGCAGCTAGATACCGAAGGCATCGAGGAATTTCGTAACGAGTCACTCACCATTGCGCACTTGATTCATCCTCACATTGTGCGCGTGCTGGACTTTGATGTGGAAGACAATAAGCCGTTCCTTGTGATGGACTATGCACCAAATGGCTCATTACGCGAACGTCATCCTAAAGGAACACGCCTGCCTTCCGCAACCGTCGTTTCCTATGTGAAACAGGTCGCTTCGGCGTTACAATATGCCCACGATCAGAAGTTGATTCACCGTGATGTCAAACCAGGCAATATGCTGCTCAATCATCAAAACGAAGTGCTATTGAGTGACTTTGGCATTGCCCTGGTCGCGCAAAGTTCACGTAGTCAGGCAACCGAGGATGTCGTGATTGGCACTATGTCCTATATGGCACCCGAACAGATACAAGGCAAAGCTCGTCCCGCGAGCGATCAATATGCGTTAGCGGCTGTCGTCTATGAATGGCTCTGTGGGGCAAAACTCTTTCGTGGTTCCTATATTGAACTCGTGACACAGCATCTTTCCGCACCTCCTCCCTCGTTTGAGGAACATGGTGTGCATATCCCTTCTGCTGTCGAGCAAGTTGTACGCAGGGCACTTTCCAAAGACTATCACCAGCGTTTCCCACGCGTACAAGATTTCGCACATGCTCTGGAAACCGCCTATCAAACACCGTCAGCGTTTGCCTCTTCTGGCATGCCACCTGCGCCAAGACAGCCTATTGTGTTACCATCTCCGCCAACGCAGGTACCTCCTATCGCGGCTGCTCCATTAACTGAGAAGACATATCCTGTCAGTGGGCAGTCATCAATGCTGCAAGCATTTCCACCTATAAGAGACTCAGCCACGACAACAATCATAAAGAAAACGGGTCGTGTTGTGCGGCGTGGGTTAGCCGTATCCTTAGTTGTGCTACTCTTACTTGGCCTGGGGCTTTGTGCCGGAAGTTTCGCACTGTACCATTATTTCACAACACGCAACACAGCCCCTACAGCCACAAGCGGTGTTCCTGCGGCAGCGGCAAAGGCTGACGATTTTGTGAATTCGCTTATGAACCACACATATGATCGAGCTTATGGTGACTTGAGCACGACCATCACAAACCAAACTTCACAGAATCAGTTCACGCAGCAAGCGCAGCAAGAGGATACGTGTTATGGAGCAGTAACAGGGGATACGCGCATGGATAATAACACAACCACGCAAGGTAACGGATTGAACTATGTCTACACACTTAACCGAGGCAAAATGTCAAAACCATACCAGATTCACGTCACTCTTCAACAAGACGATGGTGGCAATTGGCAAATTATTGATTACAATAGCAATATTACATCAGTGCAACCTACATGTAAATAGCTTTTACGAGTTAAGCTGATGTTATAGATACATCTCATTCATAACTGTCTCTATCACCATATCTGCTCCAGATTTGCCGCCACTAAAAAGTTGAGCTAGCCTTTCTCTTTCAGTTTGCTCTTCTTGTGTAAGCGGTTCATGGGTAGGAAGGTTAAGTATCTCACCTTCTTGATACATCTTCTCCATAAACTCTCTGCTCGTTAATGGACGTTTTTCTTGCGAGATTTGCTGTAAATGCTGGACCATTTCATGCAACAACGTCTCTGGCTCTTCTCCCTTTTTTGCCGCTTCTGCTACAAGAGCGTTATACTCCTGCTCGGTCAATTTAATAGTCATCTCGTAAGCCATACATATACCTCCTCACGAAACAAAAAAACTCCTCTTAAGTATATCATGTTGAAGCGGTATTCCTCATTAGTTATCTACATTAAGCAAACTGTGCATGATACAATACAGCAAGACCAATCAGTTTGTGTTCTGTATCCACCGATAGGAGAACAAGTTCAATGGAGATTCTACGCACACCTGATGAGCGTTTTGCTACCCTGCCCGATTACCCCTTTGCTCCTCACTACATCGAAAGTGACAACCTGCGTATCCACTATCTCGACGAAGGTCCACGCGAAGCCGACCCTATTTTGATGTTGCATGGTGAACCATCCTGGTCCTACTTGTACCGTAAAATGATTCCTGTATTCACATCGGCTGGCTATCGCTCAATTGCCCCTGATCTTGTCGGCTTTGGTCGTTCTGACAAACCTGCACAACGGACGGACTATACCTATCAAAAGCATGTTGATTGGATGTTTGCGGTCATAGAATTCCTCAACCTACAACGTATCACGCTTGTCTGTCAAGATTGGGGTGGCCTGATCGGTCTACGCCTTGCCGCCGAACACGAAAATCGTTTCGCACGTATCGTCACCGCGAACACCTTTTTACCAACGGGTGATACCCCTCCGGGCGAAGCATTTCTCAACTGGCAACGCTACTCTCAGGAGACACCGCGCTTCAACCCTGGTGGTATTGTCAAAGGTGGCTGTGTCACAAAGCTAACGCAAGAAGTCATTGATGCCTATAACGCGCCCTATCCCGACGACAGCTACATGGCAGGAGCACGTCAATTCCCCACACTTGTGCCAACCACACCTAATGATCCTGCATCAGAGGCGAATCGGCAAGCATGGCAAGTCCTACAACGCTGGGAAAAGCCTTTCCTCACTGCATTCAGCGACTCCGATGCTATTACCAGAGGCGGTGATACCTTCTTCCAAAAGGTCGTCCCAGGCACAAAAGGTCAGCCTCACACCACTATCGTTGGTGCAGGTCACTTCCTACAAGAGGACAAAGGCGAAGAACTCGCGAGTGTTGTCGTGAATTTTCTTACGAAAACGCGCTCGTAAATATACGTTGTACGAATGGTGTAGGGACCGATCAAGGAGCTACTATGAAACACGTCGTCTCAAACATGGCTGGTGTCGTCCTCGAATATCTTGTCAGGCCCGGCGACACCATCACCGTCGATCAAGATGTCGTCACACTCGAATCAATGAAAATGCAAATTCCTGTGCAATCAACTGTAAGCGGCACCGTCAAAACACTCAAGGTGCCAGAGGGAGAATTCGTTGACGACGGCGATGTTTTAATAGATGTGGAATAACACATGAATACACACGTGTCGTTGCCACGTGTGTATTCATGTGTTATTCCACATCTATTCCCACAACCTCATGTGTCAACAATCGTATGTACTATAGAACATATTTTTATCAAAAGGACGTATATGACGATAGAAAACAAACATGGTCTCTATCCTCGACAAGGCTTAACAGCAATAGAGCTTGCAGAAATTAAGACACTCGCCGACATATGTGAAGCATACGAGCAACTCCACATGAAGCTCAATTGGGATACGTTGCGCTTACGTCCAAAGGATCAGACAAACGATTTTCTCTATTACGAGAATGGCATACTCGTTGGTTTCCTGGCCTTTTTTAGCTTCAACTCACTAGAGGGCGAAGTGAGCGGCATGGTGCATCCAGAACATCGACGTAAGGGTATTTTCATGCAGCTCTTCACATCTGCCCGTGTGGAGTGTCAACGCCGTAATATCCCAACACTGTTACTTATTGTCGAACATAACTCGCAATCAGGACAAGGCTTTGCTGTATCACTCAAACCAGGATATCAACATTCTGAGTACAAAATGGAATTGACCGAGGCCAAGACTTTACCTGAATTAGACTCGCACTTGCACTTTCGACTGGCAACACCTGATGAAGTTCCTACACTTGCACATATTACGGCAATCTCCTTTGATTTGCCTGAGCAAGATGTGACATGGTATTCGCAGAGGAAGCTGGAGGATACAAAAAATAGAGTCTACATTGCACTCCTTGATGAGACTTATATTGGCAAGATCGACGTATCGCTTCATGAACGCGAAGCCTATATCGCAGGCTTTGGTGTACTTCCACTTTATCGTGGACATGGCTATGGACGACAAATACTTGCCCAAACCATCCGAGAAATACGTGCTACGGGCCAGAATACTATCGTGCTAGAAGTTGCAACCGAAAACAAAAACGCACTCTCGCTGTATCAGTCCTGTGGTTTTCAAGAAGTCAGTAGTTACGATTATTATAGTTTATCTATCTGAGGAAATATATCCTTGTATCAATTTGGAATACCTATGCAACAATCCATTTGCACGTACTGCCATCAGCCTATTCAAGGCAATAGCGTTACTGCTCTCGGCTCGATATGGCATCCAGAACATTTTGTCTGTGGTGCTTGTGATCTTCCGATTTCCGATTCAAGCTTTAATGTGCAGAATGGCAAACCCTATCATACGACTTGTTTTCGCGACCAAATTGCACCACGTTGTGCCTATTGTGGCAAACCACTTGCAGACGAGTTTTTGGTCGATCAGTGGGGTACAAAATTTTGTAAAGAGCATGAGGGACGCTATCCACACTGTGATTTTTGTGGGCGTCTGATTTCACCACAGCAGCAAGAACGTGGAAGCAACGTCGAAAGCATACGGTGTCCCATTTGCCGCTCTACTGCTATCGAGACTACTAGCGAGGCTCAGCCCTTGTTCCGCGAATGCATTCTATGGGTTAGTCGGCAGAAATTACGCTACGATAATCAGAAGTTGAGTCTTGAGCTGGTGGAGCGTGCAAAACTTGCACGCTATACAAATAATCATATTGAGCCACATGCTCTTGGGGTAACAATGAGTTCGACACATATACAAGATGGTCGCGTAGTACGAACAGAACTTGGAGGTATTGCGGTATTGCATGGCCTTCCTGCTGCACTGTTTCAAGGCGTGACCATCCACGAACTAGGGCATGTCTGGCTTATCATACATAAGATAAGTAATCTCCCAAATTGGGCCGAAGAGGGCTTTTGTGAACTCCTCGCACAACGCTTTCATACAGAGATGAATACACCTGAACATACACATTACGCTCGTAACATAGAGCGTAATCCTGATCCTGTATACGGAGAAGGCTATCGTCGCGTGCGAGCCATCTCAGACAAATTGGGTTTCGAGCGTTTCATTCAATACCTCAGTACGACTAAGAGACTGCCATAGCAACAGAAGTCGCAAAGCTCATGCGGAGCCATCACGAATAACACTGTTTGTTGCCATATCTGACCTACTACACTCATGATAACCGCTGCAATTTGGTACTTTCGTACTACCTATCTGCTTAAATATGCGTATCTTCATAGTTCATACATTATCATTGACTACAGCAAAATAAATTTCATCTTTGAATATGGCTACAACTATGAAAGAGTAAATCGTTCATCTCTCTATGCATTAATCTTATTTGGCGTGAAAGAAATATTTCAACAATATATAGTATTGAGGAACAGTTCTTTTGCCTATTGTTGAATTATTAACTCTATGCTCAGTCGCAAAAATTTGGGAAAAGCTGTCAGGTAGACAAAAAGGAGCACTAATCGTATGCTTCAAGTAAACGGTATCAACATAAAGCTAATCAGAGTGTCCGCGACGACGACGCCCCAGGCTCTTATCGAAGAAATTCAAGAGTTTTGGAGGATGTACAACTCTCCTGTATTCATCGAGTTGCCAAATCAACCGTTACGACATATAGAAGCATTTTATAGACCAGACTCCTTTATTGTGCTTAACCGTTTAAGGCGAGAATATAATACACCCATTCTCTTTATCATTCCAGCTGGCGTTAGGTTGATGAATGAAGCGAAACGTGCAGGGTTTCCTGTTTATAGTGCTTTGAGTGAAGGTGTAGAAGCTCTTGCACAGGACGCATCATCTACGTCTCACTCATCAAGCGGACCTATTTCTCCATATCCTAGCAACCCACTAAGTAATTCAGCGTTCTCTCCTACGAGTAACGCACGAAATGTAATCTTACCATCATATATGAGTAACCCGCCGAGTTGGTCAGCTTTACCTCTACAAGGTACATACGGTGCTCCTGATAACAGGCAGCTATCAAATCCATCTCCCATCTCTTTTTCAAATCATACGTTTGATACGCAACATAAAGCAGATAGTGCAGTGTCTCCTATACATGAAGTGGGACATGGTTATATAGATGAAAGAACGTATAATGATAGCTTTCAGTCTGCCAGAGAATTCGGAACCACTACTCAAATATCTTCTTCAATCGGCAAAAATACACCGCGTAGACCAATTTATAAGCGAGTATCTTTTTTTGTGACGCTTGCTGTTCTTATTCCTTTACTGCTTATTGGAAGTTTTCTCATCTCGTTACGTGGTACAAGTGCCAAGCAGACACGTGGCACCTCTATTTCTACATCAGCTATAGCACCTTCCTCTGCTCATGGAATAGGAGTAGAGAAGGCACCTGATGGCGAGTATATTGGTCTCTCTGATGGCTCGTTTGCCTTTGATACTACTCGACTTGATGGCGTTACAAAGCAACAGGGGGCAGAAAAACTGCGTGCGGGTGATGTTGGTACCGCTCTTTCACTCTGGCATGAGGCTGTGACACGTGATACAAACGATGCGGAAGCCCTTATTTATCTCGAAAATCAGCGCGTTCTTAGTTCTGGTGATCCATATGTGACGCTAGTTGTGGGAACGATGGATACGGGAACCTATGTGAGTCTTGGACGCGATGATTTACAGGGTGCCTACATAGCCCAAAAAGAGTATAACAATGGGCATAAACTCGCGGGTAAATTTCTCGTTCGTTTGCTTATCGCGAGTACTGGCAATGATAAGGCATATGCAGATATCGTCGCAAAGCAAATCGTACAAGCTGCAAAAAGTGATCCGAGTATTGTTGGTGTCATGGGTTGGCCTTATAGTTCACGAACGTTAAATGTCGTCCAAACATTGACCGATGCGCATATCCCCATCGTTTCTCAAATGGCATCAAGTGTTTTACTCACAAACGTATCACCATACTTCTTTAGAATCGTGCCTCCAGATTCTACGCAAGCGGCTACGGGAGCAATATTCACAGAAAATGTACTGCATGCGAAAGCGGCGGCACTCTTTATTGATCCATCAGATGCCTATAGTGACTCCATCGGTAATGCCTTTAAACAAAAATTTGAGAGCGACGGGAACCACGTCGTTGTGACAGAGCACTATACTGTAGGTAAGCCTGCGACTGTGGCTGCCACTCTGCAAGATGCGCTTCTTCACACTCCTGACGTTATTTACTTTGCAGGTCTCGCGGATGATGCAAACGCTTTACTTGCCCATTTACCCACAACAGGTCAGTTTGCTCAAATAAAAGTAGTAGGCGGTGATGGACTCTATTCCATTGGGAGTTACTCGAAAGACGCTGTAGTGCAGCAGAACTTTCATCGTCTCTGCTTCTCTGCATTTGCTTATGCCGATACATGGGGATATTTAGGAGCCAAAGCGCAGCCAGCATTCTTCAGTGACTATCCAGCATCTTTTGATCCATATCAACAACACGGCACTGGTGACTATGGCTATAGTCGTGCTGATGGAGATGTCATTCTCTCTTATGACGCGACGATAGTATTACTTGATGCATACCAAAAGGTATTGTCAACACAAGAGAGTGTTACCGCAGCAACACATATTACGCCAGCAGAGTTACGAGATGCACTTGCGTCGATAACAGATGCAAATGCCATTCAGGGAGTCACAGGGCGGATTGCTTTCGGTACAAATAATGATCCTGTAAATAAAGCAGTTGTTATGCTTGCGGTTTCTCCAACCGGACTCATACAATTGCAATCGGTACAAGGACAGTTTTTTAACTAAGCGTACTTTGCTATACTAAACATGAAGCGCGGGTCCCCATGTTGTAATCTTATCCGGTGTGATCATAATCATTGGATAGAGTTCCAATGCCATAGTGCGATACTGTATGTAGCGTTCGCGCAAAAGTACAAGCGCAGGGTTATGGTACTCGTGTTCAGGAGCGAGCAATTCTGCTTTCCCATGAACTAGAATATAGCCAAGTTGTGACCAATCATCATCATAATGATCGATAAGTAGTGATGCCTCATGTCGAGCCTCGATGTTACGAACTCTGCGCAGTTGTGTCTTCTCAACTCGTTTAGGTTTCTCATCGAGCGCGATGTAGAAACACGTGCCATCAAAGGCATAGCAAACAGGCACGACATATGGACTTCCCTGCTCATCTGCTGTTGCTAAACGTGCAACACGAATTTTGTGTATAAAAGCTACTTCAATAGCAGTAAAGACTTTGCGATTTGACACAAGTGATGCTATCCTATCTTCTAATGAAGCTACAAACACACTTCTTGTAACTATATCACTGAGTAAACTCCTAAGAACTTCCTCAAAACAGGGAGAGGGTATTTTCGGGACCACCTTCCCTAAAAGACCCTCTTCATGCTTACGAATAACTACTTCTTGCTGAGCGAGCGTAGTTTGGGGAACACTTCACTTGCATAGCTTTCAATGAAGCCACGTTGGTCTGGTCCTGGACAATGGAAGATCAGGCAGTCAAAACCCAAATCAACATATTGTTGTGCGAATTGAATATGATCCTCAATCTTTGGTGAGAAACAACCTGTCTTTAGCACGGTATCCGCACCAACGACCTCGCCATTCTCTTGCGACATTTTTGGAGTGTAAATTTTCTCATCGTACATCGCGGGTACATAAGTGCCCGCCCAGTACTTGAGTTGCTCTTGAACGGCAGCATCAACGTTATCAGTATAAGCGACATTAAGTTCGATGAGACGCGGCATAGTCGAGGGGTCTTTGCCAGCCTTTTTCGCACTTTCCTCAAAGTTCTGAATGATGCCCTTATATATCTCCGGCTGTTTGCCCCCAACACTCCATAGACCATCACCATATTTACCTGCGAACTCTGCACCATGTGGTGCGAGTGCTGAGAAGATAATCTTCACTGGCGAAACCGGAGGCGTATAGAGCTTTGCCTTATGTGTTTGATAATGCTTGCCCTCGAAACTAACTTCTTCGCCACTCCACAGCGCACGCATCAGTTCGATGGCCTCGATTAAGCGTTCACG
Organism: uncultured Ktedonobacteraceae bacterium; assembly: GCA_964248005.1. Lineage (GTDB taxonomy): Bacteria > Chloroflexota > Ktedonobacteria > Ktedonobacterales > Ktedonobacteraceae > JBBQVS01. The sequence continues at coordinate 10,679 of CAXTWV010000046.1, forward strand.
ACGTTCCTCGTAACTGGGCCATTGACCAGTTGCAGCGAACTCATTGAGAGCCTCGCCTGTGCCCAAACCAAGCGCGAAACGGTTTGGTGCGAGATGTGTCATTGTTGCCGCAGCCTGTGCAATCACAGACGGATGATAGCGCAGTATCGGACAGGTCACGCCAGGACTGAGAATTGTGCGCTTCGTCTGCATTGCTGCCGCACCCAACCATGACCATGTGAACGACGCTTGTCCCTCTTCGCTCCAAGGATTAAAGTGATCGCTTACATCGATCCAATCGAAACCAGCTTGATCCGCGACTGCCGCATATTCCAGTAACTCTACTGGTGGATACTGCTCCGGTCCTGCCTTCCAACCAAGTTGTACCATGATTTTTCTCCTTTTATCATTTTTCATGATGCGGTTTGACGAAATAATACGGGTGTGTAGGGACCCATTTATAACGTCCTTGTGGGCAGTGGATTGACAAAATGCCGTGATAAATAGGTCCCTAAAGGTGACAAATAAGCAATATTTTTTAAAACGACAAAACCAATTTGGGTTCATTGTTGAGTAGAAAATATATTGCATGGAAATTTCATACACATGCATACTACTATCTCGTTTGAACAAGTGTAAACGTTACAATGTGTAACTTATCTCATCTTCTGTTCAGCTTCCAGTTCGTCAATAAACTGACGCGCAACACGTCCAGAGCGACCAATGTGCTGACGTTCCCAGATGAGCGCACGTGTATGCAAGTCTTCGTCTGATACTGAGAGGCCACGTTGCCGTGCTAATCCTGTAACAATAGCGAGATACTGTGCCTGATCGGGTGTCATAAAGGTAATACGTAGCCCAAAGCGTGCGACAAGCGAGGCTTTTTCATCGAGCGTGTCGCGCCAATGGACGTCTTCGGTTGGCTTGCCACGGTCCGCAAAGTTTTCGCGAATCAGGTTCAAGCGGTTCGTGGTGGCATGAATGAGAACGTTCGTCGGACGTGCCTCCACCGCTCCCTCAAGCAACACTTTTAACGCTTTGTATTCTGTCTCATGTTCTTCAAAAGAGAGGTCGTCGATGAACAGGAGAAAGTAGGGGGCATGTCCACGAACCGAATTGACGATAGCCGGGAGGTCGTTGACAAACTCTTTGCGCACCTCGATCAAGCGTAACCCCATGTCGGCGTAAGCGTTCGCAAGAGCCTTTACCGTAGAGGATTTTCCTGTTCCAGGGGCACCATAGAGGACAGCATCATGAGCAGGCAAACCTTGCACAAAACGCTCAAGATTCGTGCGTAACAGTGCCTTCTCGCGTTCATACCCAACTAGATTAGCAAGCTGAATGCGGTCGGGATGGGCAATACCACGTAATTCTTTTGCATATCCCTCCCATTGAAGGACTGAAAAACGCGCAAATCGTCCTGTACCATGACGCCTCCAATACTGCTCCAAAAGCGGCATACTGTCAGTCCAATCTTCCGCACGTGCGAGTTGATGCATGATTAATTCGCGTGCAGTCCCTGTTGTTTCCTGCTCAAGAGCAAGCTTGTTCCATGGTACCCATGCGTCATGCAGATTGGAATGAAAGGGTATGATAAGATGCCGAGTCAATTCCCATATGTCATGAGCCTTTATGTTGTAGAGCAAATGAAGAATGCGTAAATCACGTTTGGCCTGTTCGCGTATTCCCTGTGCTATCTGTTGTGAGGTAACGCGTTCAGCTTGCCTATTCCACGGATTGACGCTATCAATAACACGGCTCACCAAATGAGCTTGCCATGTATCTGGGATGTTAGGCAATAACGAGTCGGTACTTGTTACATGTGCTAATGCTAAGAAGGTAGTGCTGTATGCTTGTGCTATTCGTGATGCATCAGGTTCAGGTGCAACAAGCAGTCGAAAAAGCGTAAGCATCGCTTGCCCAATGTCGTCATCAAAAACGTTATGGAGAAGAGTGAGACCAAGAACTGCATCCAATGCAGTACAAATAGCCTCATGTGTTGTTTCTGTAGAACGTGTCATACGTAAGAGTACTCCTATGGTTTCGTATTGTTCCCACTATATCACCTACAATAATGTGGGTGCGTCAATTGTAGGGGCTTTAATTCGTTATGCCCTCGCCACAATGGTCAATGTGGCGAGGGCACAATGAATTAAAGCCCCTACAGCGTATCCTGTGTCATTTATCAAATTGTACAATTAATCTCTACAACCTCAACGAAACTTTTTGTTGTAGAGAAACGTGCCATCTTTAAGGGAATTTGTATGCTGTTTTGTTAGTGAGGAAAGAATAAACTTTATGCCAGACTCAAAAGTGCATCAAGATAAAGAAGATAAGCAAAATCATCCTAAGAAGGCTGATTCACGTCTGATGGAAGCTGAGGGCGAGAAGCGCAGTGGGAGTGACTCGGATGCTTCTAGCGGACGTAAAGCTTCACGGCAACACGAAAATCACCGTGATCAAAATACACCGCAAGATAGACGCGACCCTTCCGAGTTCGATGACGACTTGACTGCAAACAATGTAGCGGGTTCTGCTCAATCGGCTGATACCATCAAGAGTATGCATTCCACGACACTTGCTGACCTGACAAATGATGAACTTAAGTCAGTTCAGATATTGCCTGAAGGAAGCCGCTTGCAGCAAGGCGCGAAGTATATTGACTTGCATCATCTGGAACAAGGCGAGTTTACGGCGACATCAGAAATGATGGCAGGTCCAGAGAACGCCTATGTCTCTAAGAAAGAAACGGATTATGTACTCTGGAATCGTCTCAACCAAGTTGATACTCCTGCACGCCTCGACGAGGCGGAGTAACAAATTGGCAGACGCATAAAAAATGAGGGACCTGTATAAGGTCCCTCATTTTATGCGTCTGCCAACTTGTTACTGTTGACTACCGTTCTGGTCCTGGCTTACCTTTGTGCCATAGCTTGAACGGTCGCTACCAGGATGGCTAGGTCCACCTTGATTACCATAGTTGCCAGTGCCATACAGACCTTGACCACCTTGTATATCATACTGGTCGTCGTTCTCGTCTACCTCTTCGTAATCGCCTCCTGGATCGTCGGCGAGGTCCTGGTCATCCTGATTCTCACTGATATTTTGATCGGCTTTCATACTGTACAAGTATTGATCGCTAATCTGATTCTGGTTGGCTTTTGTACTTGTTTGATCTTGGTTGCCCAATGCACCTAACTGGTTCTCGTCAACATACTGCTCTTGCTTGTTCGTATTTGAATCCGCCATAGATAGATACTCCTTTATGTATAATCGCGTCTACCTATGGTATACGGCTAAGCAGAGTTGTTCGTGACAAATTAGTGGTGTTAATTGGCAAGCATATAGATGAAATCGTATTCAGAGCCAACAGGATTGCCTCGTGCGTGCAATTTCATTTGCCCACGTACTGTTTGGTAAGAGCCTGTACCCCCCGTAATAGCAAGCAGGGAATCCGTCCCATTATCATAGTAGGGACCTTCAACAGTGATCTGGCCTGCGGGCAGAAAGACTGTCCAGAAGCATTCCCATACCTTGCCTACAACGGTGCGTACACAATCTCCATTATCATGACCGACTTGTTTCTTGTTCGCGGCGTCAAAAATAGGGTTATGGAAGACAAGCTGATTGCCAAGCGCGTCTTTCGCAGGCACCTCTGTATCTGTAATCGCATGTTCGACGACGTGAATTGTGTACGTCGTATGCGCTTGCACTAACGAACTATTGTACAGCGCAAATACACCTGCTATGAGTATGAGGACCACCAACGCAACGATTGGAGTGAGGAACCTTTTTTTCATGAAGTCTTCTCCTTTTGCATCTATGTTTTGTTTTTGTATTACCACAATGGCAATATGACGATACTATATCATATTTATTTTGTGGTTGCTTCTTTTTGAACTAGAAGAAAACACATCTAACATGCTACGCCAGTGTAAACACTCACTTTCGTCTTCTGAACAACATCAGAAGTACAATAATAATTGCGATAACGACTAAGTATGATATCTGAATGCTCATTGTTAACGTGTTATTAACAACTTCTATATTCATGAGTTTTCACCTTCTTTTACTGCTTAAAGCAGAACTTGCCTGTAGTTCTTGCTATAAGTATAGCATGTAACCGACTTTGTAGGGACGCGATAATGGGATTTAACAAAAGAGTACGGATATCTGTAGGGACCGATTTATCACGTCCTCGTTTACTGCTACACGCATCGGTGGTGGCGAGATGACAATTCCGCGGGACTTGGAAGGAAAGTGGGCTGTCCTGCTTTTTTATCGTGGGCACTGGTGCCCGTACTGCCGTTAGCAGCTCATAGATTTTCAGCGAGCGACGGAGCAATTGCACGAACTCGGCGTAGAAGTTGTCGCGCTTTCTGTTGATTCTCAAGAGCGGGCACAGCAGACGGTCGAGAAACACAATCTCACATTTCCAGTCCTTTATGGACTAAATGCTCATGATGTAGCGCAGAAGATTGGCGCGAATATTAATGAGGACCCACTCTTTCTTCAGGCGACTGGATTTGTGCTACAACCTGATGGAAAAATTGCGGTATCAGCGTATTCAAGTGGCGCGATTGGTCGTCTCGCTGCTGCTGATACTGCGAATTTTGTCAATTATATGCAGCAAAAGGCACAATAACTCTACAATACACAATCGAGCTTCATGCAGTAGCATACGTGTTACTACATGAAGCTCGACTGTGTATTACTTCTCTTCTTGCATTTTGCCGAGACGACGCATTTCAGGCCAGAGGAGCGCGACTAAAAGCACCACCAGAATCGTGCCTATGCCACCACTAGCAACAGATACAAGCGGACCAAAGAACTGCGCGACAAGGCCAGACTCGAAGCCCCCTAGCTGATTCGAGGCACCAATGAAGAGAGTATTGACCGATGAGATACGTCCAAGCATAGCGTTAGGTGTGCGTGTCAACAGGAGCGTACTACGAATGACGACGCTAATGTTATCAAGTCCTCCTAGTAGGAACAACATTGTCAGTGAGAGCCAGAAAGAGTGCGAGAGGCCAAAGATAATCGTGGCGAGGCCAAAGCCGCCAACAGCCCACAGCAGTGTTTGCCCTGCTTTTTTAAATGGTGGAATATAGGCAAGACCAAAGGTGACACACAATGCACCAATAGATGGTGCTGTGCGTAACCAGCCTAGACCTACCGGACCAACGTGCAGGATATCTTTCGCAAAGATTGGGAGGAGTGTTGTCGCGCCTCCAAGCAGAACCGCAAACATATCAAGCGTAATAGATGCCAAGATGATTTGTGTGCTCCACAGAAACTTCACGCCCTCCAACAAGGAACCTACTGTTGTTGTTGTGCTGACAACAACTTTTTGTTGGCTTCGCAATGGTAGCAGCAAGAGGGCAAAGAGCATCACAGCGGCGGCATTAAGCGCATAAATAAGTGTCGCGCTTCGCAGAACTGCAATGAGGATACCACCTAGAGCGGGGCCGATGACCGATGCGAGTTGCCAGGAACTACTACTCCATGTCGCGGCACTCTGATAGGCATATTCTGGTACGGTCTGCGTTACCAATGTTGAGCTAGCAGGTCCGTTAAAAGCCGTTGCCGCACCCATGAGCAGTAAGCAACCATAAATCAAGGGTAGTGGACCATGCATATAGGACAAAACTGTCAAGCCAACGGATGCAAGCGCGAGTACCATCAATGCGATGATCACAATGCGTTTACGATTGTACCTATCGGCGATATGTCCTGCCGGAAGCGATAAAATAAAAAGTGGAATGACTTGTACCAGTCCCACAAGACCCAGAACAAGCGCGGAACCAGTACGATCATAGAGTTCCCAGCCAATAGCAAGCGTAATCATCTGTTCGCCCAGTGTGGCAATGAGTGAGCCAATAAATAAAAGGCGAAAGTCCATAAAGTGCCATGCGAGATAGGGGTCATGAGGAACAGTAAGGTTTGTTGTGTCTATAGGTTTTATTGCGGTCGAAGTTTCCGTGTTATCTTTTGAAGGTTCCTGGTCAGTGGGATTCACAGTGCATCCTTATGTAGTGTTTATAAATATGAACAAAGAGAGAACAGGGAGACCGCAAGGGTCTCCCCTACATGTAGGTTCTCTTTAAGCATACCATACATATATGTAGGGGAGACCCTTGCGGTCTTCCTGGAACAACTGGGACAACGTATTTAGCTTTTAGGCTTTCTTGTAGCAAGATAGCCCAGCCCAAGCGCAAGCGTATCTTCGGCACTGGCCCACACAAAATCGGGGACGAACTTGATTTTGTCGAGCGTTTTACGACCATAATAGCCCGCTACACTACCAGCACTTGCGGCAGATGCACCGATTGCCATACCAATGATAGGCGAGACACGCGAACGTTGGCAGAGGGTTGCACCCGCGAGTCCACCGATCACGATACGTCCAATAAGTGGACCTGCCGCAAGACGACTTGGCGTGAAAGGCAGCTTATCGCCAACCAGTTCGCCAACCGCGAGTGCGCTCGATACAACACGACTCGCCGGGGCATCCAGGAATTGCTCCAGTGCGGACTCCGCATCAACACCAATACGGCTTGTCCAATTCAAGAGTGCCAGCGGCGTCATAGAGCGTAGACCTGCGACAAAACCAAGTAGTCCCGCACGCAGGTAGACGCCAGTGGGATTTTCATTCGGTTCAAGAGAAGTATTCGCCAATGTGTATGCCAAACCTTTCTATATGTTGCTTAATGTCGTTTATCATAACTCTTTCTATCACGTATATGCATTCTCTAAAGGTTCATTCTTGGAAATTTATACTACCTGCAATTGAAAGGTATTGTTTCTTAGACGTACACTACTCACATCATACGTTTGCTTTTCATCAGATATTTATAGGTTCTCTAAAGAAGTGATAGAATCGAAGAGAGAATATGGGAAAGAGAGGATTTTGAACAATGGGTATTCGAGTGTGCGTCGCAGGGGCGACAGGATGGACGGGGAGCGCAGTGACAAATGCCATCTTAACATCAAGCGAATTTCAACTGGTGGGTGCCATTGCTCGCCGAAGCGTTGGAAGAGATATTGGGGAAGTGCTGGGTCATGATCGTGTCAATCTCAACGTAGTTGCCTCTCTCGAAGAGGCACTGGAGAACCCGCCCGATGTCCTCATTGACTACACAGGACCTGACATGGTGAAGGACCGCATTCTAGCAGCACTGGACAAGGGCGTGCGGGTCGTTGTTGGAACATCAGGGCTGACCGCAAGTGATTATGCAGACATTGCACAAAGAGCAGAGGCTCGAAAGCTCGGAGTCATTGCGGCTGGCAACTTCTCCATTACGGCAGCTCTAGCAAAACATTTTGCCTTGATTGCGGCTCACTATCTGCCTTCCTGGGAGATTCTTGATTATGCTAGTGCCGCCAAAATTGATGCGCCCAGTGGGACGACACGCGAACTAGCCGAAGAACTAGCAACCATCTCCCAAAACTCGCTGAGTGTCTCTCTTGAAAACACCCATGGTCCAAAAGAGGCACGTGGGGCAACCATTGACGGAACGCAAGTTCATTCAGTACGCCTTCCAAGCTATACGATTGCATTTGAGACGATTTTTGGATTACCTGATGAGCGTCTGAGTATTCGTCACGATGCTGGGTCTAGTGCCGAGCCATATGTGAGTGGCACGCTCCTTGCAACGCGGAAAGTGATGGAGGTGAGTGGACTGGTGCGTGGATTAGATCAACTTCTTTTTCATGCAGAACACAATGGTGAAAAATAGGGCTACTCGGCCTAAAGGAAAAAGATAATGTATGTTCGACTTTTGCGCCACGCCACTCTGGTGCTTGCCATTCACGATCTCACACTCCTGGTTGATCCAATGCTTAGTCCGCTTGAAACGATGGACCCGATTCCCAATGCAGGCAATCAGCGACGTATCCCAATGGTGCCGCTACCACTTTCTGATGAGGAGTTGCGGCAGCAACTTGGAAGCATTGATGCTGTCCTGGTAACACATACTCATCGTGATCATTGGGATGCAAGTGCAGAGGCGATGCTGCCGAAATACCTGCCTCTTTTATCGCAACCAGAGGACCAGAATATGTTTGAGCGGGTGGGTTTCTCACAGGTTCTTCCTGTACATGAGCACCTCACATGGCAAGGACTCCAGGTAGATCGTACCGGAGGACAGCATGGGAAAGGTGAACTGGGCAAAAGAATGGCTCCGGTCTCTGGCTTTGTGTTGCGTGCAGAGGGTGAACCAACGGTGTATATCGCTGGTGATACGATTTGGTGTCCAGAGGTTGAGCAAGCCTTACAACAGTTTTCTCCTGATGTGGTCATTCTCAACACCGGAGCAGCTACCTTTACCACAGGCGGCGGTCCTATAACCATGAATGAGGAAGATGTTATTCAGGTTTGCCGAAGCATTCCATCGGCAAAGGTTGTCTCGGTTCATATGGAAACGATCAATCATTGTGTCCTCACTCGCGCAGCCTTGAGATCAAAAGTAGAGGAGGAGGGGTTAGGGAAGCAGGTGTACATTCTAGCGGATGGGGACGTGCTTACGTTCTGAATACGACAAAATAGAAATGGTAGGGGCTTTAATTATGCAATTTGACAAATTAATGGGGATACGTCGCCTGTAGGGACCGATTTATCACGTCCTTGTTCGGGTGTCGAGATACCAAAAGGACGTGATAAATCGGTCCCTACAGATATCCGTACTATTTTGTTAAAGAGCATCATTACGCCCTCTTTCGGCCTATGATGCGCGAAGAGGGCGTAATGAATTAAAGCCCCTACATCGAATTATATTCTTAACAAATGCGCGGCAACGGGTCCCCCACCAACATATCCAATACACGTGTGCCGCCGATATCGGTACGTAGGAACACCATCCCTGCTGGCTCGGCCTGGACTGTACCTATAATCGCCGCCTCACTCCCACGAGGATGACTACGCATCGCGGCAAGTGCGGCATCAGCCGCTTCTGGTGCGACAATTGCTAGCATCTTCCCTTCATTAGCAATGGTTAGCGCGTCAAGTCCTAGTATCTCACAGGCACCGCGTACCTCGGCACGAACGGGTATCGCCTGTTCGTCAAGGGCGATAGAGACTTCGGCTCCGATAGCGATTTCGTTGAGTGACGTGGCGACGCCGCCGCGTGTTGGGTCTTTCAAGCAGTGTAGTCCGCTTCCTATAGCCGAAATGACTTGTGCTACAAGGCTATGTAGGGGAGCCGTGTCACTTTCTATATCGGCCTCCATCTCCAACGCTTCACGGGCTAGCATGATGGCGATACCGTGATCGCCAACGGGACCACTTAAAAGTATCTTATCTCCTGGCTTGACCTGTGCCTGTCCAATCTGTGTTGTGGCACGCACGATGCCCACGCCTGCTGTGTTGATGAAGATACCGTCAGCCTTGCCACGTTGCACAACTTTTGTGTCGCCCGTGACAATGGCGACGCCAGCCTCGGCTGCGGCCTTTGCCATTGAGTCCACGATACGGCGTAGGGTGGCAATGGGAAAGCCTTCTTCAAGAATGAGGGCACACGAGAGATAGAGCGGTGATGCACCAGCCATTGCGAGATCGTTGATCGTACCATGCACCGCAAGTTTGCCGATGTCGCCGCCGGGGAAGAAGAGCGGACTGACGACATAGCTATCTGTGGTAAAGGCGAGACGTTGTTCAGTCCCCTCAAGTGCGAAGGTCGCCGAATCGTCCATGCGGTCAAGTAATGGATTCGAGAACGCAGGTGCGATAACGCCCTCAATTAAGTTGTGCGTTGCCTTGCCACCACTACCGTGACTAAGCGTGATATGCTCATCACGCAAGTAGAATTTGTGACGTCTTGCCTGTCGGGTGCGTTCAATCTTGCTCAGAACATCATCAGTCCGCGTATCCATAATTGTATCCCTTCACTACTATTCATGATACATTCGTTCAGTGCGAGACAACAGTAGGGACCGATGTATCGCGTCCTTAGCACGAGCGAAGCAATGTGCGCGTCCTCTTGTTACGTACCGAATGTACCGACTA
>CAXTWV010000047.1:0-20535 GCA_964248005.1 uncultured Ktedonobacteraceae bacterium
TATGCTTGAGTCACCAAATCCCCAGGTTGTTCGTGTACTTCATGTCTATAAAACATTATGTAACCCCATCATAAACAGAGAGGTTTTTACGATGCAAAACAACACAAACTTAAATGGTCTTCGAGTCGCTATTCTTGCCTCAGATGATTTTGAGCAGGCCGAACTGGTCGAGCCAAAGAAGGCACTTGAGCAAGCGGGAGCAAAAACATCTATCATCTCGCCTACATCAGGCCAAATTACTGGCATGAACCACGATGAAAAAGCCGACAAATTCAATGTCGATATGACGCTCGATGCAGCGAACCCCAACGACTTTGATGCGGTTCTGCTTCCTGGGGGTGCGTTGAACGCAGACTTCATGCGCATGAATCCGAAAGCACAGAGTTTTGTTACAGCGATTGATACGAGTAACAAGCCAATTGCCGTGATCTGTCATGCGCCGTGGCTCTTGATTTCTGCTGGACGTGTCAAGGGACGTACCTTAACCAGCTATCAAACCATTCAAGACGATATCCGTAACGCTGGTGGCAACTGGGTTGACCAGGAAATGGTACGAGACCGCAACTGGGTCAGTAGCCGTAGCCCGAAGGACCTTGATGCATTCAATCCCGCGATGGTTTCGCTGTTCGCGGAATATAAAAACAAGCAGTAGCATAGCCTCTTGCTACAAAAGAAGGGAGTGATATGAAAGCGGTTGTTTATCATGGGCTGGGTGATATTCGGCTCGATAACGTGAGTGATCCAAAAATTAAGGACCCACAGGACGCGATTGTACGCCTCACCGCAAGCGCAATTTGTGGGACCGACTTACATATGATTCGTGGCACATTTCCAGGCATGAAGCCGGGCACCATTCTTGGACATGAGGGCGTAGGCATCATTGAAGCGGTTGGGCGTGATGTCCGCAACTTCAAGGTGGGAGAGCGCGTCGTCATTCCTTCCACTATCGGGTGTGGCTATTGCGCTTACTGTCGTCAAGGTTATTATGCACAGTGTGATGTCGCTAATCCAAATGGTCCGTCGGCAGGCACTGCCTTCTATGGTGGTCCGCTTCCTGCCGGTGGTTTTGATGGTTTACAGGCTGAATATGCGCGTACACCATTCGCAACCGCGAACCTGGTCAAACTTCCTGAAAATGTCACTGACGACCAAGCGATTATGTTGTCTGACATCTTCACAACTGCCTACTTTGGAGCGGCTCTTGCCGAGATCGAGGAGGGAGATACTGTTGCGGTCTTTGGCTGTGGTCCTGTAGGACAGTTTGCGATTGCCAGTGCGAAACTGATGGGGGCAGAGCGCGTCTTTGCCGTTGACAACATTCCATCACGTCTAGGGATGGCACACAAGCAGGGGGCCGAAGCCATCAACTTTGATGAGGTCGATCCCGTCGCCAAAATTGAGGAACTGACACAGGGCAAAGGGGCGCGGCGTGTGATTGACGCCGTTGGTGTCGATGCGAACCGTCCACATTCTGGTCCTGCATCCGAGCAGGCCGACAAGATGGAGTCGCAATTTGAGCAGCAGATGAAGCAGGTTGCTCCTAAGAACAAGCCAAAGAATGGCAACTGGCATCAGGGTGACGCTCCTGGACAAGCGGTCCAATGGGAAGTCTCCGCGGCTCAAAAGGGTGGCACGCTTTCAATCATTGGCGTCTATCCACAGACCGCGCAATTTTTCCCGATTGGACTAGCGATGAGCCGTCAACTCAAGATCAACATGGGCAATTGTAACCATCGCAAGTACCTGCCATCGCTCGTGAGCATGGTTGCTGCTGGTATGATTCATCCAGAGCAGATTTTGACGGAGCGCGAACCGATGACCTCGGTAATCGACGCCTACAAAGCCTTTGACGAGCGTCAACCTGGCTGGATCAAGGTTGAACTTCTTCCGTCAGTACAGCAGTAGCAAAGAAGAGAGGAAACATATGAAAGCTGTCGTCTTTCATGGCATCGGCAATATCAGTGTAGACGATGTGCCAGAACCTACGATACAGGACCCCAAAGACGCGATTATTCGTGTCACCGCGAGCGCAATTTGTGGGACAGACCTGCACATGGTACGTGGGACTGAGGCCCAGATGGAGCCAGGAACTATTCTTGGTCATGAAGCGGTCGGGGTGGTCGAGCAGATTGGCGCGGACGTGAAAAACATCAAGGTGGGGGATCGTGTTGTCGTTACGTCATCAATCACCTGCGGCTATTGCGAAAATTGTAAGGAAGAACGCTATGATCTGTGTCTGAACGCGAATCCAAATGGACCACGTGGCGTCTCTGCCTTCTTTGGCGGTCCTAAACCAAGTGGACCTTTTAACGGGTTGCAAGCAGAAAAAGCACGTATCCCATTTGCCGACAATGTACTCGTCAAATTATTCGACTCCATTACCGACGATCAGGCCATTCTGCTTTCGGACATCTTCCCAACCGCGTATTATGGTGCTGACCTTGCACAGATTAAGTCGGGCAATACGGTTGCGGTCTTTGGCTGTGGTCCTGTTGGTCTCTTTGCTATTCTCAGTGCGCAACTGATGGGAGCGGGTCGCATCTTCGCGGTTGATGCCATTCCCTCGCGCCTTGAGCTAGCAGCGAAGTTAGGGGCAGAGGCGATCAACTATGACAAAGACGATCCGGTGTCAACGATCAAAAATCTCACGGGCAAGATTGGCGTAGATCGCGTGATTGACGCCGTTGGTGTCGATGCGAACCGTCCACATGGTGGCATTATTCAGCAGGCCAAAGCACTCTTACAGGCGAAGACGACTAGCCAGGAGAAGCAGCAGGTCGAGCCGGAGACGAATCCGCAAGGCGACAACTTCCACCCAGGTGATGCGCCCTCACAGGCATTACAGTGGGAAGCTGAGGTTGTCGCAAAGGGCGGCACGATTGCCTTGATCGGTGTCTATCCCGATACGGTAGAGGTCTTTCCGATTGGGATTGTGATGAATAAGAATGTTACTCTAACCATGGGCCATTGTCCACATCGCAAATACATTCCTACACTCATGAGCCTTGTGAGTACAGGAATGGTCAATCCAACGCAAATATTGACTCAGCGTGCGACTCTCACCTCGGCTCTCGATGCTTATAAAGCCTTTGATGAGCGCGAGGATGGATGGGTGAAGGTCGAACTTGTTCCGGCAACAATGGTATAGCATCTGAAAGATGGTTTCAAGAGAGTATGATGAGGAACAACGCTTAAACGTTATTCCTCATCATACTCTCTTGAAACCATCTTTCGATTCACGACGTGAACACAAAGAGATGCTAAGATATGCATCTTTAATAATGTGTTGTTCAGTTTGGAGGTATTTCTTCATGGCTAGCGAATCGAAGACGACAACCGATCATAAGACAATACAGGCATGGTCAGAGGCACGCGGTGGCAAACCCGCAACCGTAAAAAGTACAGAGAAAGATGGTGAGGCGGGCGTATTGCGCATCGACTTCCCAGGTTATAGTGGTGCTGGCTCACTCGAAGAAATTAGCTGGGATGAGTTCTTTCAGAAGTTCGACGAGAAAAAACTGGCTTTCCTTTATCAAGAGCACACCTCAAGCGGTGAGGAGAGCCGTTTCTTCAAACTCGTAAGCCGCGATAGCTCCTCCTCGGAGAAGGGTTCAGCCCATTCTAGCGCGAAGGCTGAGCACAAGGACGAACTCAAGTCTTCCGCGAAGGCAGAACATAAAGAAACCAGCAAAAGTTCTGTGAAGGCTGACGATAAACAAGATAGCAAAGCTCACAAACAAAAATCCGAGCACAAAGAGGAATCTAAGACTACCACGAAAACCGCACACAAGGAAGATAGCAAAGCACACAAGGCCGAAGAGAAGCCCCACAAAACGACAAAAAAGTAGGGGTCTAATTCATTACACCCTGTTGGCGATTGACCATGTTCCAGATGTTCTGCCAACATGGTCAATCGCCAAGAGGGTGTAATGAATTAGACCCCTACAGACGTTTCGTATGCCGATTACCCTACAACACTCCCCAATGTCAGACCGTTACGCCAGTAGCGTTGCAGCAACAGGAAGCCGATAATCAATGGCAACACTGAGAGTAGCGAACCTGTGACAATCAAGCTATACACGTACTGTTGCGCACCACCACTTGTATAGGCACTATTCCACGTCGCCAAACCGACCGTTACAGGATAGAGATTCGGGTCACTGATCATGACATATTGCAAGAAGTAGTTTGTCCACACCGCTACGAACTGGAAGAGGAAGACTGTTACCAACGCGGGTGACATGATGCGTATGACCACGGAAAAGAACGTGCGAAACTCGCCCGCACCGTCTACGCGGGCAGCATCGAGGAGTGCATCCGGCACCGAACCTTGCGCGTAAATGCGTGAAAGATAGACACCAAAGGGACTCACGATGCTTGGCAGAATCACGGCCCAGTAGGTGTTTGTCAGATTGAGGCCGCTCATTAGCAAGTAGAGTGGCAAGACAAGTGCTGGTCCTGGCACCAGGATTGCACCCAGGATGATTGAGAAAATCAGATTCTTGCCCTTGAACACAAACTTTGCCAGCGCATAGCCAGTCATCGCGGAGAAGAGTGTGCCGATAGTCGCACTCACGGTAGAGTAAATGAACGAATTTAGCAGCCACAAACTGTAGTGTCCATTGTCATAGGTGAAGACGTTTGTCAGGTTGGTGAACAGATTGAAGTGATCCGCGAACCAGAGACCATTACTTCCAAAGAGGTCGCCGGATGTCTTTGTCGAGGAAATGACCATCCAGTAGACAGGGAGGAGGAAGTAAATCGAGACGATGAAGAGAAAGCCCATGATGAACACGTTAGAGGGGCGAAAACGGTGTTGCCCTTGCACTGTCTTTGTTGCTGTACTATCTTTTGCTCTTGCTGTCGTAAGAGCTTGCGGTGTTGTTGCCATCAGTTTACACTCCTGACTGTCGCTGTGTTAAGCGCAAGAAGCCGAATGAGAAGACAAAGGTAACAAGAGCAAGTACGACTGAAAGCGCGGCTGTGTAGTAGTAATTGTTGTTACTAAACGCCGTGAAGTACGCGTACAAGTTCGGCGTGTACGAGCTTGTAATGCTATTTGATATTTGCGTCAGTACTTGTGGTTCTGTGAAGAGTTGGAGTGTGCCGATGATCGAGAGTATACACGTCAAGACAAGGGCTGGTGCGACAATTGGAATTTTGATGTAACGTGCGATATTAAAGCCACTACAGCCGTCGAGACGAGCTGCCTCTGATAGCTCTACAGGAATAGCTTGCAATGAGGCGAAAATAATCAGCATGTTATAGCCAGTGAACTCCCACGTAACGATGTTTGCCATTGACCAGAGGATAGTATTGCTGCCAAGCAGGTCGATATGTAAACCAATGGCTTCAAAGCCCTTCACAAATGGACTCAACTGTGGCGCATACAGGAAACCCCAAATAAGAGCGGCGACAACACCAGGGACGGCGTAGGGGATAAAGAAAGCGATACGAAAGAAGCTTTTGAAACGGACTGCCGCTGAGTCAAGTAGAAGGGCTAGCAAAAGTGCTAGAGCAAGCATGA
Source organism: uncultured Ktedonobacteraceae bacterium (assembly GCA_964248005.1). GTDB lineage: Bacteria > Chloroflexota > Ktedonobacteria > Ktedonobacterales > Ktedonobacteraceae > JBBQVS01. Next base: position 5,528 of record CAXTWV010000047.1, read on the forward strand.
CAGGGACCTGGACAATGCCAAAAAGCAAGAGACGGGCTAGACCCGCGAAGAATTTTGTGTCCAGAAACACGTCATGATAGTTGCCTAAGCCGTTAAACGTGATTGTCGGTGCGCCTAGACCAAGACCGCTACGTTGTGAGCGAAAGAGGCTTTGGTACACCGCATAAAAGATAGGGATGATGAAGAACATGAGAAAAAAGAGCGCGAACGGTGCGATAAAAAGGTAGGGAGTTGCGGCGCGACGAGTCATATATGATGTTCGTCGCTGTCTTCCTGGCGGCGCTGCTACTGCTCCAACGGGCGCGGGTGTCGTTTCAAGAGCCATAGGTGAGTATTCCTCTCTGTAATAATCTTCCAAATGCAGGAGCCGATTATTTTGTTTGATGAAATAACGCGGATATATGTAGGGACCGATTTATCACGTCCTTCTGGCCTTTCGATTGCCAACCAGGACGTGATAAATCGGTCCCTACAATCGACGTATCCGCATTATTTGTCAAGGTGCATATCGCGTCCTTGTCGGCGGTCAATTGCCAAGAGGACGCGATAAATCGCACATATCTCCCAATAGACTAGATTACTAGGAACTTACGCTAAAGCCCTGTTTTTTCATTGCCGCTACTGTACTTGTTTGGAGTGCGTCAAGCGAGGCAGAGAGCGTCGTTTTGCCATCAACGGCATTACTGAAGTTGTCACCGATGTCTGTGAACACTTGGTTCATGGTTGGTCCCCATTGGAAGTTTACGTCCACATTGTTGGAGGCCGCTTTGAAGATGGGGTTGATGTCTTGCCCACCATAAAATGTTTTCACAGCATCGCTTGCAGGAGTGTTCAACGCTGACGAAAGGGCAGGATATAGTTGAGCGGTCGTCACCATGCTTTGAACGCTAGCAGAGTTGGAGTTGAGCCACATCGCGAACTCAGTTGCCTCTTTTGGGTGCGCTGAGTTCTTGAAGACGACTGTTGTGGAACCACCCCAGTTACCGGCAACATTTTGACCAGCAGTCCACTGTGGCATTGGGGCAACAGCCCACTCGCCAGAGGTTTTTGGTGCATTGGAGAGAATGGTATTCGCGCCCCAAACGGCTGAAATCCAGGTCGCGGCTCCGCCTGTCTGAAGGTCGTTGTACCATGCCTGCGAGAAGTCTGGATCGGTCTTGACCAATTTCTTGTCTAAGAGTGCTTGCCAGTAATCGCCGACTTTCTTTGAAGCGGCATCATTCACTGCAACCGCCCAGGATTGACCATTAATGCGGAACCATTTTGAGCCAGCTTGCCATACATAGCCAATGTACTGACCTGCTTCCTTTGGTGGGAAGTCGGTGATGTAGTACTGCGCATTCGCTGCATGGAGCTTTGCCGCTGCCGCTGCGTAATCATCCCATGTCTTCGGTACGGCAATACCATACTTCTTGAAGAGGTCGGCTCGGTAGTACATTGCCATTGGACCTGTATCTTGTGGAATAGCGTAAACAGCACTGCCCTGTGTTGACTGGCTCCATGTCCATGGCACAAACTGATCTTTGATCGAAGCAGCGTTATAAGCGGACATGTCGAGTAGGCCGCCTGTGCCCTCAAAGGTTGGTAAGAACTGGTACTCGACCTGACCCAAATCAGGTGCGTTTTTGGCCTGAATCTCGGTCAGAAACTTGGCGTAGGTACCGTTGGCACCAGCGGGGACCGATTGCACGTTTATTGTGATGTTTGGGTGCGAGGTCTTGTATAAGGCTGCGGCCTTCGCAATCCCTGGTACCCACGATGCAAATGTGAGGGTAACGGGACCGCTACTACTAGTACCGACGTTCCCTGTACTTGGCGAGCCTCCGCACGCGGCGAGAGGTGCCAGTACCAGGACGGTGAGGAGGAGTAGTGCGAACTGTGACAGGGATTTCCAACGAAACGCGGAAAGATACTGCATGCAAGCCCTCCTTTGGGCCTTTGAGTTGTACAACAAGTGTACATTGCAAAATGTGCCTACACTGGACGCTCAGGGTTGCTTCTCCACCCTCATTTACGAGGTATGGGAACGCTTCCAAATAGATATACGTAATAAAGGTGACACTTCATCACGCTTCATTGTAGAGTATCATAGGTAAATGAAGAGTGTCAATGTGGAAGAGCGTCAATGCGTGTGCATGTTCACATGACAGGGGCCGCATCCGACTAATTGAATAGCCTTGTTTAGGTCATTGTAAGGTCATGTTGCTGTACTGCAAGCAGCCTATCAGGTACAAGCACCATAATCGGATTGGTCAAATCTACTATGCGAGAAAGATAGGTTGCGCGTATTTATGGGAGTCAAGAGTTTTACACACAATGATGGTGATTTGCCAGAGGCAACAGATGTTGTGCTAGTGCCACCAATTGCACAAAAAAAACGCTCACGCAAGCGCAACATCACAATTTTTGTAGTGGTGAGCGTGCTCAATGTGGCTCTTCTCGTGTTGCTCTGGACACAACTTACGACACCTGCATCTCAGGCAAGTACAAGCAGTAGTGCTGCAGCGGTAGGGGATGTTACCAGTCCATTACTGGGGAAGGCCGCTCCTAACTTGACACTGGTGAAGCCAAATGGTTCGTTTGGTAGCACATTAAAGATGTCTATTTCGCAGTTCAAGGGCAAGCCTGTTATTCTCAATTTCTGGGCGACGTGGTGTGTGCCGTGCAATGATGAAGCACCCTTTTTGAAAACGAATGTCCCGAAACTACAAGCGCAAGGTGTGCAATACATCAGTATTAATGCTGCCGCCGAAAGCCCTGGCGATATCGACGCATTCAATAAAAAATATGGATTAACCTTTCCAGGCGTGCAAGACACGGGGACAGGCTCAACAGCAGTTGCTTATGGTGTAGCGACGATTCCGGTGACTGTGTTTATCAATCGCGAGGGCATTATCAAAGGGATGTTGAGTGGGCAATTAACAGATGCGGGTCTCAAGCTGGAAATGAGCAAGATTACGTCATGACGCTGTTGCTGGCAATACGTGTACTGATGCGTGTTGCGCACACAATTGCGGCTGCGGCTTGGGTTGGTGGCAGTATCATGTATCTGCTAGTTGTCACGCCAGCCTTACGGCTAGGCGGTGCCACTCCTACCGTTGCAGGCAACATAGCAAACCTGTTTAAGCGCATGGTCAATATCTGCATCGGTGTGTTGCTGGTAAGTGGAGCCTATCTCACATTTGATCGTTTGACACAGACAACACTTGGTTTACCATACATCGTTGTGCTGATACTAAAAATCGCGGGAGCCATCGGGCTGTTTGTGCTCGCACTCTATATTGGGCAAAGTAATATTCGACGACTGGCAAAGCGCACAACACGTCTATCAAAGGCGGCACCACAGTTGATGCTCGCCCTCGGTATTCTCGTATTTATTCTTGGTGCTGTACTCAATTCATTATTTGAAGCGACCATTGCGACACATTAATAATTTCTGGTAGGGACCGATGTATCGCGTCCTCGTCGGCAATCGAAATGCCAGGAGGACGCGATACATCAGTCCCTACCAAACGAAGAGAGGTTCTATCGTGCAACCTGCTATTGACACACATACATCGCTATCTCGGAGCACACAAACGCCACCAGCGAAGCCGCGTAAAAGGCGTATACCTGTGAGCTTTTTGCTTGCAGGTATCGCCATTCTTGGTGCTATCACGTATCTTGTTGTCATTAATACGCAGGCAAGTGCTGCTTATGATATGACCGTGACCGAGTTACATAATTGTATGAGTTGTACCTCGCAGACAGTGCGTGTGACAGGAACTGTGCAAGCAGGTTCAATTGTACGGGATGATGCCAACGAGCGCATCTCGTTCATCATCAATGATGGCAAAGCAGCTTTACCTGTAACATATAGTGGTGTCGTGCCTGATATTTTTCGTGTGGGTATCCAGGTTGTCGTTGAGGGAAAGTATAGCGGACAAGGAGCGTTTCAGGCACTAACACTGCTGACAAAATGTCCGTCAAAATTTCAATCCACGACACCAACGACAAAATGACAAGGAATAATGCATCGTGTATTTTTCAGATATTGGCACTGTCGCGCTTATCCTGGCGTTGGGTTTTTCTGTTCTCGCCATGATTGTTGCGGTTGTAGGAGCTGTGCATCGAACTCCTGCGTCATCATTAGCATTGATTCTGAGTGCGAAACGTAGTGTACTTGCTGTAGCGTTTTTTCTGATTCTGGCCTCATATGCGTTAGTTGAGTCATTCCTGACGCATGATTTCGGGTTGCGCTACGTTTATGATAACTCTAGTTTGTCAATGCCGTGGTATTATACGCTCTCAGCCTTTTATGGTGGGCAACAAGGGTCATTGCTCTATTGGGGTCTGATGCTGGCGGTCTTTTCCGCTATCTTTATCTTCACGTCCCGACGCGCACCAACAGCACTTGTCCCTTACGTTATTGTAACATTGATGGCTATCGAGACCTTCCTGCTGATTGTGTTAACGTCCGTCTCGAATCCCTTCGCACGGTTTCCTGGTGTTGCACCTGCTGATGGCACTGGCCTCAATCCGCTTCTCATGGACCCCGGAATGCTTATTCACCCGCCAACGTTGTTGATGGGCTATATGAGTTTCGCGCTTCCTTTTGCCTTCGCTGTCGCCGCACTCATAACGGGTAAGTTAGATAGTGCATGGCTACGCTCGATTCGACGCTGGACACTGGCCTCGTGGTCTATTCAAACGGCGGGTCTGCTTCTGGGGGCGTGGTGGGCTTATCATGTACTCGGTTGGGGTGGCTATTGGGGCTGGGACCCGGTAGAAAACGCAGCATTATTGCCGTGGTTAACCGCGACTGCGTTTCTGCATTCAACGATGGTACAAGAGCGACGAGGTATGCTCAAGGTCTGGAACCTGTTCCTGGTCATTGCCTCATTTGCGTTGTCAATCTTCGGCACCTTTGAGGTGCGCAGTGGTATCATCAGCTCGGTCCATTCGTTCGCGTATTCAGCAATTGGTTCATACTTCCTGGTGTTCCTCATTCTCATTGTTGTTGTCTCAACGGGTCTCTTTCTGTATCGACTGCCAAGACTGAAACCAGAGCAAGAGTTCGACAGTGTCGTCTCGCGTGAAGGCGTCTTTTTGCTCAACAACCTGTTGCTCGTCGGTATTACCTTCGCGACCCTCTGGGGAACAATCTTCCCACTTATCTCGGTCGCGTTACGCAAGCAAGCGATGACGGTAGGACCGCCCTTTTACGAGAACGTCAATGGACCGCTCTTCGTGCTCTTGATACTGGCTATGGGTGTTGGACCTCTGCTCGCATGGCGACGGACTGCACTACGCTCGCTATGGCGTAACCTGTGTGTACCGGCAGTGCTTGCCGCGTTATGCGCCATCATTCTACCTCTGGTCGGTGTTACCGACGTGCTTGCGAATATTGGCTTCTCTGTCTGTGCGTTTACTGCTGGAGCTATTCTGTACGAATTGTGGCGTGGTATGCGGGTACGTCATGCCCATGGTGAGCCATATCCCATCGCGTTGTACATGCTGTTCAATCGCTATCGACAGCGTTATGGTGGATATATTGTCCATTTAGGATTGGCCTTACTAGCAGTCGGTGTAATTGGTTCACATTTTTTCCAAATACAAAAAGATGTTGTGCTCAAATCTGGGCAAGAGGTGACATTCGCAGGCAATCGTCTCGTCTACTTTGGCAATCTTGATGACAAGCAGTCTGATAAAGAGATCATCACATCTCAATTGCAAATTTGGCGCGATGGTCATTTACAGCAATATATCTATCCAGGGCGTACCTTCTATCATAGCTTCCAGGATCAGCCAGCGAGCCAGATATCAATCACCTCTATCGGCTTGAACGATTTTTATGTTGTGCTGGAAAACTTCAGTGGACCCGGCGAGGCCACCATTCATATCTATGTCAACCCACTTACCTCGTTTGTCTGGTATGGTGGCTTGCTCATGCTGTTCGGGGGAGTCATCTGCTGGTGGCCCGAACGCCGTAAAGTTTTGGTGACACAACGTGTGGCTCAGCCAAGCCCCGCGAAGGAGGTGTTGGCATGAGAAACGAAGTATCCGTAGGGACCGATTTATCACGTCCTCTTGGCGTTTCAGAAATTGAACGAGGACGTGATAAATCGGTCCCTACACGGTCTCTATTTATCCTCATCGGTGTGGTATTGCTGATTGCGGCTCTCTGGTCGTATATGGCGTTTACGGCATCGACACATCAAACGCTTGACCAGCATGTACAAAATATAGGGAAACAATTGAAATGCCCCGTGTGCCAGGGTGAGTCTGTAGCAGATTCGACATCGGATAGAGCGCAAGAGATACGCGCGGCTATTCGGCAGCAAATACAGGCTGGTCAGTCAGATCAGCAGATTATCCAGTATTTTAGTGATCGCTATGGCACGCAGATTGTGTGGTCCCCGCCGTGGTGGGGCTTCTCGCTGCTTGCATGGCTTGTTCCGGTAGTCTTGTTGCTTGGTGGTCTCGTGCTCATCTTTTTCACGCTTCGTGACTGGCGTCTGCCTGTGGGTAGCATAGCAACAAGTGCTGTGGGACAGAGCACAAGCGGTGCGACTCATGAGGAAGACGCGGAACTTGCCAACATCGACGAGACAGAATTGGCACACTACCGAGCGCAACTCGAACGCGAACTCGCGACAGAAGATGCCCTTTTTGAGCGACCTACACGCGATGGTGAACATTTGGAGGCGCACTAATGACACTTTCTATTCTCCTTGCATGTGGGTTAGGTATTGTTGCGCTTACCTTTGTGCTTACGCCACTCCTGCGTTATGTACCAGCTAGCACTACGGGCGAAGTTGTACAGCCGCGTGAAGATGTTGTACCGACAGCAAGTAGTGCTATGACTGAACGCGAACAATCGGCAAGAAGTGCGTTACAGGAAATTGAGTTAGACTATCAACTTGGCAATATCTCAGAAGAGGACTACAATACGTTACGTGAACGCTATATGCGCCGTGCTCTCGTCGCGCTAAAATCGCGTCACGACAATGGACAAGATGTAGTAGATACAACATATAATCGTGACAAAGAACTTGACGATCTCATCGAGGAGCAGTTGCGCACGCTAAAGGAACAAGGAACCGATGCAACGGATTGAACAAACGCACGCAAAATTTGAACACGTCTGTAGGGGCCTTAATTCATTACGCCCTCGTCCCCATATACAAAGGCAGAGGGAGGGTATCAGCGTTTATATGCCGTCTATCATTCGTGAATGGGGACGAGGGCGTAATGAATTAAGGTCCCTACAGTTGGTACGTTCGTCAATCTTCATTTTCTGTATCCTTGCATCATTCTTCTTATTTCCAATAACTGCTTCGGCCCACACGCTTGCTGGCTCTGGACATATTACGGGACAACTGCTTGATGGGACCAAGAATAATGTGCCATTAGCAGGACAGCAGGTCACGCTACAAGAGGCGCAGGGTGCCAATGCACGAGACGTGTCAACCGTGACAACTGACGCACACGGAAATTATAGTTTCGCGAACCTTGCAACAGACAAGACAATCAACTATGCGGTATATATGAGTTATCAGGGAGCGCAGTATGTGAGCAATCTCGTTGCGCTGGACACGACGCCAACACAAAAAGTGAATTTGACCGTTTACGAGGCGACGAAGAGTACCGCGAAGATTGCTGTATTACTAGACACGATTTTGATGCATCAGCCCGATCCTCAAACGGGCTTGATGAGCGTCTCTGAAATAATTTCGTTCAGAAATTTGGACTCGCATACGTATGTCGGTTCATTCGATACAAGCAAGGGCAAGCCAAATACGTTGCGCTTCTCGCTTCCTGGCAACGCGAAAAATGTTACATTAGGAACAGGCTTTGATGGCTATCAAACTGTTCAGGTCGATTTAGGCTTCGCGACAAATGCCGCACTGCCACCAGGAATTACACAGTTCTCGTTCTCATACCAGATAGCGTACAGTGCCGCCGCCTATAACTTTCGCTATGTCGTCGTCTATCCAACCCTGCAATTATCACTTCTGGTCCCTCCTTCGTTGCAGGTTGATCCAGGCTTTATGTCTTCGGCTGGCATCACGAACTCTGGCGATCATCCCTATCGCCTCTTCAAGTCGTCGGACTTGCTCTCAAACGACGAGGTTCACGTAACTCTTGAAGGGTTGACAACAGCCACGACGAACAATAGCCCTACGCAGTTACTCAACACAAACACAATCTGGCTCGTTGTCGGTGGTATCATACTCCTTGCGATTATTGCTCTTGTGGGCTTTCTTGCCAGCTTTAATCGGCGCAAGAAAAGGGCTGCGACGCGCAAGCGAAGTAAGAACAAATCAACGTCTTCTGCTTCTGTGACAGCGAAAAATGTAAAGAAAGAAGCCATTCCAGCGACACCAAAAGACAAGCAAGAAGCACTCCTACAAGAGTTGCTTACCCTCGACAAAGCATTCGAGTCTGGTAAACTCTCTAAAGCTATCTATACTGACCGTCGAGCCAAGACAAAAGCACGTCTCCGCTCCCTGCTCAGCGAACAGGAGGCCGCACGCCGATGATGCAAACAACATCTTTGTATGGGCCTGATGATCGTTTTTCACAAAAGGATACCTCTAAGGTAGGGACCGATTTATCACGTCCTTCTGGCATTTCGATTCCCGACAAGGACGTGATAAATCGGTCCCTACAAACGTGTGATACATCCGGTCCGTACATGAGTATTGTCGGCCTTAAAAAAACGTATGGTCTCAAGCCGATTTTGCGTGGTATCGACTTGAATGTACGACAGGGTGAACGTATCGCGATACTAGGCTCAAATGGGACAGGCAAAACAACACTCTTGCGTATCCTGGCGGGACTGACGAAACCGAGTGCAGGCACGATTGCTATCGAAGGCTTCGATATCGTACACGATGCGCAAGCGGTACGGCAACGCGTCGGCTTTGTGGCACATCAACCCTATCTTTATGAAGAGCTGACCGCGCTAGAAAACCTGCTGTTCTTTGGACGGATGTACAACGTCGATTCTGCGCAAGAACGGGCCGTGATGCTTCTACAGCGCGTTGGCTTAGAGAAACGTATGAGAGAGCGTATCAACACGTTTTCGCGTGGACAGGTGCAACGTTTGGCATGGGCGCGTGCTTTGTTACACACGCCACATCTGCTCTTGCTTGATGAGCCTGATACTGGCCTCGATCAGGAAGGTCAGACGTTGATTGATGCTTTACTACAGGAACATACCGAACGTACCGGTACAACACTCTTCACAACACATCAGCTAGAGCGAGCGTTGCACCTTGGTACACAGGTTGTACTGCTCAACAAGGGTCGTATTGTCTATCAGCATGAAACCGTGTCACTAGCATTAGAAGAGTTACAGCATGTGTATCAGCAGGTGGGGCTGCCTTGAACACACTCTTTTTCGAGCATGTATGGGCGATTCTCGCGAAGGATGTACGCTACGAACTACGGAGCAAGCAGACATGGACAAGCATGGGCATGTTCGCACTGCTCGTACTTGTTATCTTCAATTTTGCTTTTGACCTGCACGTTGACAATAAATTTGCAGTGGCTCCGGGGGCCTTGTGGGTAGCGTTCATCTTTGCCAGTCTTTTAGGGTTAGGGCGCACGATTGCTGCTGAGCGTGAGCAAGGGTCAATGGATCGTTTATTGTTATGTCCCGTAGACCGAAAAGCTATCTATCTTGCCAAACTACTCGGAAATCTGCTCTTTATTGGTGTGGTGGAACTTATCGCGCTTCCCGTATACGCGGCTCTGTTTGATGTGCCACTTTTCGCGAGTGGGCTTATTCCAATTGTCTTGCTTGGTACGCTTGGTATCGCTATCATTGGAACTCTTTTTGCAACAATGGCGGCGGCGACACGAGCTAGAGAGCTATTGTTACCAATCCTGGTTTTTCCGTTAATTGTGCCCATTGTGATCGCGGCAGTTCGTGCGACGGAGGCTTTGTTGGCTCCCACAATGAACGAGCCGCCATGGTTAGGACTTATCATCGCATTTGATGTTATCTTTTTGAGTGTTTCAATGCTCACCTTTCAGTACGTTATAGAGGAATAAACATTATGGCTCTTGCAAATAAAGAGACAACAGAGGTTGCACAACGACAAACCGTTGGCAAAACAAGCAAAGAACGCTTGCCTATTGTCTCTCTTCTTCTCGGTGGTCTTGCCTTTGTTGGCTTCATGATCGCTATTCCAATGGCCTTTCTATACGCGCCGGAGGATTCAGTTCAGGGGCCAGCACAGCGCATTTTCTATTTTCATGTGCCGATTGCCTGGATAGGTATGCTCGCCTTTGTCGTCATGACAATTGCCAGTATCGGCTATCTCTGGAAGCGTGATGAGCGTTGGGATTGGGCCGCACGTGCCTCAGCCGAAATTGGAACCGTCTTTATCACGCTGACGCTTATCACAGGCTCGATCTGGGGACGTACAACATGGGGCACATGGTGGTCATGGGACCCAAAACTTACCGCATCCCTGATTCTCTGGTTTATGTATATCGGCTATCTAATGATACGTAGCTATATGGGTCGTACTCCTGCCAGCGCGAACGCAGGAGCGGTGCTTGCCATCATTGGTGTTTTTGACGTACCAATCATCTACGAAGCCGTCAATCTATGGCGCGGCCTCCATCCAAGCGCAGAAGTCGGCGTTGCTGGAGCCTTGCCACCATCGGTTGTTCTTACCCTCATGGTCTCGCTCACAAGCTTCACACTGCTTTACGCGTTCCTGATGCTACAACTATATTCATTTCAAAAACTGCAAACATTAGCGCAACGCCTGCGTGCAACCGTAGAATATGATATGTAAATGTGGTTCGGTTCATAAAACAAACGGACGCCCACAAGGGGCGTCCCTACCATACCTTGTCGTTTCCTATACATGCTTTGTATAGTAGGGACGCCCCTTGTGGGCGTCCGTTGGAGGCATTTATGCAAATATATCTCGTGGCAGCCTATGTGGTTGCGTGGATTGGCATCTTTATCTATCTGGCAATCGTGGCCTTGCGTATTCGCGGTGTACGTACCGAACTTGTCGCCGTCGAAGAACTCGTGCGCGAACAACAGGCAAAGCAACCGCAAAACACTTTACAACAATAAGGATAAAAGAGTATGGATATTAAAGAACGTACAAATGAAACAAGCGTAACCGCCGAAAAACTTGGTGAGACACGCAACACAGGTTGGCAACGCTCGGCTATTCTTGTGGTTGGAGATATTGTTGTCTTCCTGGTTTTTGCCATTATTGGGAGACGTAGCCATAGCGAGTCTGGCGACATTCTCGGCCCTGTGATTACCGCATTACCATTTGCCGCCGCATGGTTTCTTGTCGCGCCCTTCGTGGGAGTTTTCAAACGCGGTCTTGAGCGTAACACTGGCAAGTTCGCGTTAAGAACATTTCTCGCGTGGCTTGCTGCATGGCCTGTTGCCATGTTGTTTCGTGGTGTATTTGTGGACAAAGGCGTACCACCGTGGACCTTTGCGCTGATCACCCTCATCAGCAATACTATCCTGTTGCAGATTTGGCGTGTTCCTTTCTCTTTGTTCTTCAGAAAACGCTGATAGTATAACGCTCAAATCGTATGTGCCACTCGCCGCTCAAAGCGGCGAGTGGCACATACGATTTGAGCGTTATATACATCTTCTTGTGTACAAGAATGGTATACTGATAGCACATGTTGTTTGTTGATACTTCGGAAAGGACAACAGTATGCGCTATCGCAACCGTAGACGTTATCGCAGTCCTGGGCGTCGGCTTGGCGGCCTGATTGTCTTTGTGATTATCATGATTGCCATCTTTAGCGGAGGTACTGGCTCAGGTTTCTTCTTGCCTCTTCTTATGGTAGGACTTGCCTTTGCCACGCTCATCGGTTCGTTCTTCACACTAAACCCACGACGTATCTACGGTGGTCTGTACGCTTTTGTCTGGTTTCTAGGTCTTGCGCTCTGCTTTGCTTTTGGCTTTGGGTGGATATGGCTACCAATTGTTCTCTCTGTATTATTGAGTATTCTTGCGCGTCCCCTTATTGCAGCGTTGCTAGGCTTGGGCATTTTCAGTATGCTCAACAGAAATCAAGCTGCGCAACCGATGTATACGCCACCTATGCAACCCTATCAGCCACCCGTTCAGCCCTATCAACCACCACAACAGCAACCCCAATACTATCAGCCATACGGTGAAGGATATCAGCCTCCTACCGAACAACCTCCTCTGAGTCAGGAAGATGGAGCGCAATATCAACCGTATTATCACTCTACCCCTTCTCCGCAATATGAGCAACCACAATCACAGTATCCACAGCAGGAACTTCCGCCACAACAATAGTTTAAGTAACAAAATGTCAATGCGTTTGAGGGCAACGCTAGCGTTGCCCTCAAACGCATTGACATTTTGTTACTACTTTCTCTATCTTCACAACGTATATAGGTGGACATATTTATGAAGATAAAAGAGTACAATGCCGAGGAGAAAGGACGGAACTACATGAACAACCAGGAACAGCAGTTTTATCCATCAGGCCAGTATCCCCCTTCACCCCAGCAATCACACCAGTATTATCAAACACCCAATAGCGTGAATGTTGACCCACGCGAACAGCAATCGCAAGAGATGTATGGTGAATCTGAATACCATACTGGTCGGGGCGAAAAGCTTCGACCACATCCACCGAGACGCAAAGGTTTTCGTGCATTCTGGCTGGTGCCGATTGTGCTGTTCTTTCTGATTGGTGGTATGAGCTTTGGACTCTTTGGACCTCACGAACAATTTAGTAACGGATTTGGTCCTCATGGACCGTTTGATAAAGGGTTTGGTGGTCCAGGCTATGAGCAATCCTTCAAGGTTGGTGCAACACCAAAGCTTATTATCAAAGATACTTCTGGTAATGTTCATATTCATAGTAGTGAAGATAGTAGCAACGCACAAACTGTTACGGTTCGTATGGATAGAGGCGGAAGATCCGAGCCAAACTCGTTGGTAAGCTTTGACCAGATGGACAATATTATCACAATTGACACAACGCAACAAGGCTTTGGAGATAATAACGTTGACTTAGACATAACCACACCAAGTACAAGCAACGTGCAAGTCAATGATAACAATGGTGACGTAAACATAGAAGATGTAACAGGAGGCGTCACTGTACAGACAACGCAAGGAAGAATTGATGCTAACAATGTAAGTGGACCAGTGATGCTTTCATCAACGAACGGTGATATATCCCTTGAAAACGGAAGTTTGAGTGGTCCGTCCTCTTTACGTAGCGACAATGGCAATATTAGCTATAATGGTTCGATTGCTTCACAAGGCAGTTACACGTTCGAGACCCTTAGTGGCTCTATAGATGTAGGTCTACCAAGCAACACCGAGTTTCGTCTCGATGTACAAAGTAGCAATGGTCACGTCGAGAATGATTTCGCGGGTAATGATGTTGGAAGCGGCGCAGCTCCACAAGTAACCGTAATTAGCGGGAACGGTCCAATTCAGATAAGCAAGAATGGATAGTGTATTCAATGCTTTCGTATGTAACAACTATATCATCTTGCATAAAAGCACAAATATATGAAATACTGAGTAAAGGGGACGTTTGTATAGATATATATATCAATACAGAAAGCGTAGCAAAGAGGCAGCATTATGGTAGAGGCAACTTCTCAAGAACAGAAAAATCATGAACACGATGCAAGCGAAAAGAAGTTACGCAAGCGTGAAAAGCGTTTGCTTGACCGCTTAGACGAGGCATATATAGCTCAGAAAAATGCAGCCGAACGTTTTCAACGCGCGGAGGCACGCCTTCTCAAACGTCTGGCGCGTACACAACGCCTTGAGGCACGTCTGGCAATGCTTCGGCAACAACTAGAGACGTATGCGTCTTCCACCGTTACGGTCGCAACCGTGAATACAGATATATCTTCACCGCAAGGAGATGTAATGGAGGAACGTTCTCAAGAAGAGAACATGGTTCCCGAAAATGAGACCGACATAGCAGCGAAAGCGCGTGCCGCACGTGCTGTTGCGGTAGCAGCGGAAGAGGCCGCGCGTCTGGCGGTCGAACGTGCGCTTCATGTCGCTGTACGATTAGAACATATGGCGACGGGTCGTCATCTCTCGCAGGAACTCCTTGATCTCGAAGCGGAAGCCGCACAAGCGAGTGTAGCTGCTCTTGATGCGGAACTTGTGGCCCAGGAAGCTGAACGTTTAGCTAGTGCCGACCCTATTGCGGTAACAGTACCCTTGAATCCTGCTAGTAATAATGATGTTGCGGTCTCCTTGTTCCCTACAAAGGATGGAGACCCGGATATTGAGGATACACCTTCACAAACTACCGCACAAAACTCAAATAATGACCAAACGCCTATACGTGAGGATATGTCAGACTCAGACGCCGATGAAACACCTGCAGAAGAGATGATATCAGATGAGACTGAAACAGATACACTACATGCGGGACTACCTACCGATGTAGAGCATGAGCGTGTTGAAGAGATCGAAGAAGATGAGGAAAGAGTCGAGATGGTGGCGGCAATGATGATCGCTGATGTCGCGGCAGCCAATGCCGCGAAAGCAGAGTCATTCGCGGAAGAGGCCAGTACACGTACTGCTGAAGCTCGTCGCTTCGCACAAGAAGCTGATGTAGTGCTTGAGCGTATCCGTGCCGCTATTCGTAGTGGAGCCTCATCCGGTGACGCGGCGGAGGCGATTCTGTTTGACGCGGAACGTGACGCCACCCGTACACATGCTCTGCTTGCCGATGCTGAAGCAGCCGAGGAACGCGCACGCCGTGCCGCAATGGAGGCCGAAGCCGAAGCGGAAGTCGCCGAAGGTATGGCCTTTGCCACAGAAGACCGCGATGAGCATGATGAGATGCGACGCGAAGAGAAACCAGCATCCTCTTCAATTCTTGAGGGGCAGCAGCATACAGGCGATACAGGCGAAATCGAGCGTCTCGCCAAAAATACGACCGAGAAACACCTGGAAGACGAAGACACTATTGAGGTTCCCATTGTGCGTCCAATGTAG